>CAZZMU010000032.1:0-2565 GCA_964655345.1 uncultured Clavibacter sp. | reverse complement strand
AATGTAAACACGACAGTGTCCACAAGCTCTCCCACTATGGTCGAACCAATTAATCTGGCCCAGAGCTTCTTTTCATGAGTTCTCTTCTTGATCTGAACTAGAGTCCAAGAATTAGAGAGTTGGCCACAAAGAAAAGCAATGATGCTGGCAAAAACTATCTGCGGAACGAATCCAAGAATCGCTTCAAATGCCTCTTGATTTGGCCACTCAGCTGCAGCGGGCGCAATCTGTACCAGCCAGAATGTGAAACCAGCTAAAGCGCCAAGGCCAAAACCTGTATAAATCACTCGTCGTGCAGCCCTAAAGCCATAAACCTCGGTTAAGACGTCTCCCAATATGTACGTCAACGGAAAGAGAAAGGCGCCGCCATCAGTTTTGATAAACCCAATATCGATGAACTTGGTCGCGCCAATATTCGAAATCAGTAATAGAGCGCAAAAAATCGCAGCGATGATGGGATAGAGGCTGCGATGATAGAAAGTTGAAATCTGCGAGTCCATTATGAGATTTTACCTTTGCTCCACATTAATTCCGGCAGATTGGTTTCCAATTCGAACAACTGTCGTGAATGCCGCGGCCGAGATCACTGTTGCGATGACTCCCCCGATAAGAAATGGGAGTCGCAATCCACCTTTCGCAACAAAGCCTCCAATGACCGAACCTATTGGCATCAAGCCCCACACGATTGTCCGTCTCGCACCATGAATTCGGCCATAAAGATGGGTAGGAATCAGCGACTGATACAAGGACATCAGCAGAATATTCCAAATCGAAATCGTGAATCCAACGACAATCGAGACTAGAACAAAGACCACTACGTTTGGAGCCAGGCCAGTAAGGACAATCATCGACGATGCAAGAAGCAAATTAAGAGCCAATGCCCGCCCACGTCCGAGAGCGGCAGAAAAACGTGGCGCAGCAACCGAACCGATAAGCGCTCCTACACCTTGAATTGCAAGCACGACGCCAAAAAGTCTGGTTGGGATCTCTAACTCTTTGAGCAAAAATAAAGGTGCAATCGCGTTCGACAACGAGTAGAAAAATCCAATTGAGGTTGTGATCACAACAATGGCAAAGATGGATTTATCGCGATAGATGTAGTTTAGGGCAAACTTAATATCACCCCAAATTCCCATCCGCTCTTTTTCGAAATCATCGGCATGAATGGCGCTGACATTTTTCTTAAATGGAATCGCTGCGATTACTAGAGCCGCCACAAAGAAGCCAGTCGTTGAAAAGAAGAAGGGCAGGCCGATTGAGATGGCATACAGAAACCCGCTTAAAGGCGAGCCCATGAACTGGGCGACAATGACTTCAGAAATTTGGAGCCGAGAGTTGCCTTTTTCAAATTCACTTCGGTCGAGTATTTGAGGAAGGACTGATTGTGAAGTCGTGTCCACCAATACTTCGCAGATTCCGATGAAAAATACTGCCAAAAGTAGAATCCAGATATTGATCCAGTCTTCTGCGATTGAAAAAGCCAATGCGATTCCGATGAGTGACCGAAGAGAATTTCCATATATCAATGCTCGTCGCCGATCGGTACGGTCTACATAGACGCCAATAGGAATTGCAAAGAAGAGCCATGGCAAAAGCGATAAAGCTGAGAGCAAACCAATCAATACTGGATCTTCCGTAAGTGAGACCGCAAGCAGTGGCGCCGCTAGTTTTAAGACTCCATCAGCCAGATTGGTGATGAGGCTTGCACTCCATATTCTGGAGAAATCGCTACCTAAAGCTGAATTCTTTACCACTCACCTAGAGTAACTATCGCCCTAGCAATACTTTCATTCTCTCAATTTCGGCGCGCTGCCCTGTGATGATGGAATTGGCAAGAGTTGATACTTCTTCATTCTCTGAATCAATAACCATCTGAGCCATATCGATCGCTCCCTCGTGATGTTTGATCATGCCAATGAGAAATAGGCGATCAAATTCTGCGCCTGTTGCCTCACGCAATTCCGTCATCTCATCATCGGAGAGCATTCCATCCATCATGTGTCCAGCATGGGAACCCATCATGGAACCGCCCCACGATTTCATCTGTTCAATTTCGGGAGCTTGTGCATCTTTTATTTCTTGAGCAAGAGCAAGAATTTCATTATTGGAAGATTTGGTAAGAGCTAGGTCGGACATTTCGATGGCTTGTTCGTGGTGCGGAACCATCATTGCCGCGAACATCTGGTCATTCGCACTGTACTCCGAAGTGCGATCAGTTTGATTTGCACAACCCGTAACGAGAAGGGCCAAAATTACTATCCAGATTTTTCTCATAGCCCTGATACTAGGATGAAGCAATGAATTCCGCAGATTGGAATGTGCGTTATGAAGAGGTATCCCTGAGTGATGCGCCACTTTTGGCGCGAATGATGGAAGCTTCAGACCGGCACTTCGATCCAAATGCGACGTCTGTGGGGATCGCCGAAGCCGAAGAGATCCTCAATGGTTACTTTGATTCAATTTCTGCTCGAAAAATAGTTGATTCAAACGATAACAAAGTACTTGCCATCGTTACTGTGCACCCTGATATTTCGCGAGCTCGGATCTATGCAGATACGTGGAGCG
>CAZZMU010000031.1:0-7518 GCA_964655345.1 uncultured Clavibacter sp. | reverse complement strand
GGAGTTCTCACGATTGCCACAGGAGAACCTGCTTATTACCCATGGGTTATCGATGACAAACCGGAATCAGGCGAAGGATTTGAAGCAGCGGTTGCATATGCAGTTGCTAAGGAACTTGGTTATGACCAAGCAGCCGTGAAGTGGGTCCGCACCAGTTTTGATGCTGCGATCGCTCCTGGCCCCAAGACTTTCGACTTCAACCTCCAGCAATACTCCATTACTGATGAGCGCAAGCAGGTCGTTGATTTCTCAAGCCCTTATTACAAATCCAACCAAGCGATCGTTTCCTTTAAGGGAAGCAAGATTGCTGGAGTAACGTCGTTACAGGGCCTTAAGGATGCTGGCGCAAAACTAGGCGCTGCAGTCTCCACCACATCACTTGATGTGATTGAAGGACAACTTGGACTCAAGGCATCAGTTTTCAATGACAACGCTGCCGCCGTTACTGCTCTGAAGAACAAGCAGATTGATGGATTAGTCGTGGATCTGCCCACAGCTTTCTATCTATCCGCCGTAGAGATTCCCAAGGGAATCATCGTGGGTCAGATTGATGGCAGCGATGCCGGAGATCAAGGTTTTGGATTGCTTCTTTCTAAGGACAACCCCATTACATCCTGCGTTACCAGCGCAGTCGACGCGATCCGTGACAACGGAACTCTTCAAGCAATTATCGATCAATGGCTCACATCGTCTGCGGGAGCGCCAGTACTTAAGTAGTACAGCTCCTAATGGCTAAGAATTCAGGGCGTGGTTCCTACAACGGAGCCACGCCTTCTGAATTTAACGAAGGTTATGATTTTGGTGGCGCATGGTCGCCCAGTGACGTAGAACTACAAAGAAGAATCGCTAGAAAGAAAAGAAATCAGCGAAGTGCGTTGATAGCAGCTCTCTCAAGTTTCCTCGTTTTGGGCACGCTTGTGATTGTCATTGTGACTTCACCCGGCTGGGAGACTTTGCGCAACACATTCTTCAAATGGGCTTATGGATTTGAGATCCTGCCTAAAGTAATTCTTGGGTTTGGCACAAATGCAATGCTTACGGTCATTGCTGGAACCTCGGTTGCCACACTGGGTCTGTGCATTGCGCTCCTACGCACATCGAGAACTCCCGCCCTTACGCCATTTAGATTTCTCGCAACAGTCTATGTCGATGTTTTCCGTGGGATTCCAATGATCCTCGTAATTTTGCTTGTCGGTTTTGGAATTCCTGCGCTTCAGATTCCGGGTCTCACCAATAACGTACTCATTCTTGGCACTCTCGCAGTCATCATCACGTACTCGGCGTATGTTGCTGAAGTAATTCGCTCTGGAATATTAACTGTGCATCCTAGCCAGAGAGCAGCTGCAAGATCACTTGGATTGAGCCACATTCAGACTCTTCGTCATGTAGTACTGCCCCAAGCCCTCAAACGCGTAACGCCTCCTTTACTTAATGACTTGGTTGCGCTGATCAAAGACACCGGATTAGTCTCTATTTTGGGAGTTACTGATGCTGTTCGCGCCGCCCAAATCCAGACCGCAAAGTCTTTTAACTACACCCCATATGTAATGGCTGCCATTGTTTTCTTACTCGTCACAGTTCCGCTGACTCGTTGGACAGATCGGATGCTCCGTCATTCCTTAGAAAAGCAGAATGCGCAAGGTCAGGCATGACAACGCCAGTATTGAAACTTGACCAAGTGCGAAAAACTTTCGGCAGCGAAGTCGTTCTCGAAGATATAACTTTTACGGTGCCACTGCATACCGCTACGGTATTTATCGGAGCATCCGGATCTGGTAAGTCAACTTTGCTGCGTTGCATCAATCTCCTTGATCAAATCGATGATGGTCAAATCCTTCTCGACGGTGAGGACATTTCGGCTGCAGAAACCAATCCCGATGAAGTACGAAAAAAACTAGGAATGGTCTTTCAATCATTTAATCTCTTCCCACATATGACTGTGCTTGAAAATGTCATTCTTGCGCCGACTAAAGTTCAAGGAGTTTCTAAAGAAGTTGCAACACACGAGGCCCTTGATCTCTTACAACGTTTTGGATTAAAGGAGAAAGCTCACCAATATCCAGATCGACTGAGCGGTGGCCAGCAGCAACGAGTTGCCATTATTCGATCACTGGCCAGACACCCACGATTGCTCTTGTTAGATGAAGTTACGAGCGCGCTTGATCCCGTGCTCGTGAATGAAGTACTAAGTACGGTCCGCGATTTAAAGAGTGAAGGTATGACCATGGTTCTTGCGACGCATGAGATGGGATTTGCGAAACAAGTAGCTGATGAGGTCTGTTATTTGCATGGCGGTCGAATCTTGGAATGGGGAAAACCTTTAGAAATATTGGAAAATCCGCGTCACCCCGAAACCAAGGAATTCTTACGACGCGTCCACGATGCGGGACGGTTGTAGCGCCTGCTGGACTTTCTAACCCGTATGTCTCTAAAGTAGCCCTAGGTCACGAGCTCCAGTTCAAAGCCCCGGCTAACTGGACGGCAACCCTCCACCACGGTGGGGTGCTCCGGGTGAAGACCAGGTCGATAGCAAGGCGCAATCGACAAGCGTGGGTCTGCCAACGTTAGTCAGGCCCCCTGATTTTTAGGGAGGTTTATTTCGTGTCATCTTTTTCCGTAACCAATGCTGAGTTCGAAACTCGCCAGATTCATGCTGGTCAAGTTCCAGACCCCACAACCGGATCTCGTGCACTGCCTCTCTACCAAACAACTGCATATCAATTCCGCGACACAAAACATGCGGCAGATCTCTTTGGTTTGGCAGAGCTCGGCAATATCTATACCCGCATCATGAATCCAACTCAGGATGCAGTTGAACAACGCATTGCATCATTAGAAGGTGGAGTGGCAGCACTTCTCGTTTCTTCGGGATCTGCCGCGACAACATTTGCGATTCTCAATGTTGCAGAAGCAGGGGATCACATCGTTTCCTCGCCTTCACTATATGGCGGTACTTACAACTTGTTCCATTACACCCTTCCTAAGTTTGGAATTGAAGTAACGTTCGTCGAGAATCCTGAAGATCCTGAAAGTTGGAAAAAAGCAGTTCGTCCTAACACGAAAGCATTTTTCGGCGAAACGATTGCAAACCCCAAGAATGATGTTCTAGATATTGCAGCCGTTGCGAAAGTTGCGCACGATTCTGGCGTACCACTCATCGTGGACAACACAGTTGCAACTCCGTTCTTGATTCGCCCGATCGAACATGGCGCAGACGTTGTTGTTCACTCAGCAACCAAGTTCCTCTCAGGTCATGGAAATGCTGTGGTCGGAGCAATTGTCGATGCTGGAAAGTTCGATTTCGCGAAGTATCCGGAGCGCTACAAGAATTTCAATCAACCAGATCCGAGTTATCACGGCTTGGTCTATGCCCAAGCGCTAGGCGTTGGATCGGCATTTGGTGCCAACCTGGCATACATCTTCAAGATTCGTTTGACTCTGCTTCGCGACATAGGCGCCGCTGTTGCGCCATTCAATGCCTGGCTTCTCGCTCAAGGTCTTGAAACGCTCTCGCTGCGAATCGAACGTCATGTTGATAACGCAAAGGCGGTCGCAACGTGGCTAGAAAGCCATCCCCAGGTAGAGAAAGTGAACTACGCATCTCTTCCTTCATCGCCTTGGAATGCGCTAGCGAAGAAATATTGTCCTCGCGGAAGTGGATCGGTTCTCTCTTTTGAAATCAAAGGTGGAGTCGAAGCAGGTAAGAAGTTCATTGAAGCTCTCAATATTTTCTCGCACGTAGCTAACATCGGAGATGTTCGTTCACTTGCAATCCATCCCGCATCAACTACTCACTCTCAACTTACTGCGGCTGAACAACTTCAAGCTGGCGTCACTCCAGGTTTAGTTCGTCTCAGCCTCGGAATCGAGAACATCGCTGATATCAAGTCTGATCTAGAAAAAGCATTCGCAGCCGCGAAATAAATTTCTCCAGACTTTCATCATGACTCTCTCAGAACGCGTCACAGGTGCATGGCTTGAAACCCATGACCCTGGTGCGCGTATCTTCCATAAACTTGGTGATCTGCAATTGGAATCTGGCGAAGTTCTGCCCGATGTCACAATCGCATATCAAACGTGGGGGACGCTTAATGATGATCGATCAAACGCGATATTGATCAATCATGCATTAACGGGATGGTCAGATGTTCCTGCTTGGTGGCCAGAAATGGTCGGACCAGGTCTGCCCTTCGATACCGATCAATACTTCATCATCTGTCCGAATGTCATCGGAGGATGCCAAGGGAGTACCGGACCTTCATCGCTTGCACCCGATGGCAAGCGATGGGGTTCAAGATTTCCTTACTTAACGGTTCGGGATTTAGTTAGGGCCGAAGTTGAACTCTCCAATCAATTAGGAATTCCACGCTACGTGCTAGCAGTTGGTCCATCGTTAGGAGGAATGCGCTCGCTGGAATGGGCGATTGAGCATCCCGAGCGAATCGGAGCGATCTGCACTATTGGATCTTCTGCAGTTGCAACCGGTGACCAGATTGGAACGTGGAGTACTGAGATTCATGCAATTAAGGCTGATCCATACTTCAATGAAGGTGATTACTACGAACAAGAAGTAGGTCCCGTGGAGGGAATGGGAATTGCCCGAAAGATCGCTCATCTGACCTATCGAACCGAATACGAAATGGATACGCGCTTCGGTCGTGATCTCCAGGGCGATGAGACGGGTCGATATGCGGTCACCTCGTACCTCGACCACCAAGCCGTTAAATTGCAGCGCCGATTTGATGCGAATACCTATATAGCCCTGGAGTCGGCAATGATTTCGCACGACATTGGACGAGATCGCGGGGGTGTCGCAGCCGCGCTCGCTACAGCTCAAGTTCCTATTGTCGTGGTCTCCATAGACACTGATCGTCTCTTTCCAGCGCGCCTACAAGAGGAAATTGTGGAACTTACGCCTACTGCCCAGCCTCTGAAACGAATTTCTTCTCCATTTGGCCACGATGGATTCCTCATTGAAGTTGAAACCGTGGGCCAGATCATCCGCGAAACTCTCGAATTAGCCCACGCCAAGAGGGCATAAACGGCTTCCAATGTGCGTTCTGGCCTGTGGACAATTTATAATATAGCCATAGCCAGTTTCCCCACCGCTGGTAAGTAAACCTGACAAATCGTCAGAACAAAGCAAAGGACTATTTCGTGCCTGTATCTCGTGCGCCCAAAAACGCAAAGAAGAAGAGCGTTGCAAAGAAGAGCACGACTGCGAAAAAAAGTAGCAAGAAAACTACAAAGAAAGTTGTGAAGAAGGGCCCACGTCTTTTCCCAACCAAAGCTGAACTTGAAGCTTTAAAAGCAAAGAACGAATCAAAGAGCGCGCCGGTTGAAAAGAAAGGTCCGCGTCGCTTCCCAACCAAAGCTGAACTTGAAGCGATGAAGGCTGCGCAATCTGGAGTTCCGGTCGCAACCCAAAGCCAAGAACTCACCAAGACCTCAGGTAAGAAGCTAGTCGAAAAGATTGATGGCGAAGAAGTTGAATTAGAAGAAGTTGAGTTAGAAGATCTTGAGAAACTTGTTGCTGAAACTGGTGAAGAGAGCGCCGAAGGTCAATCTGATGTTCGCGTCGTAAACCTCACTGAAGAAGCAAAGCAAGAAGAAGGTGAATTCACACTCAAGGATTCTGAGGAAGATGATGCTCCGCCCCAAACAGTTCTTACTGCAGGTGCTACAGCTGACCCGGTCAAGGATTACCTTAAGCAGATTGGTCGCGTCGCCCTACTCAATGCGGAACTCGAAGTGGCCCTTGCGATGCGAATTGAAGCGGGACTCTTTGCTGAAGAGCGCCTTAATGGAAGCGAGAAACTCGACCGCTCGTTGAAACGGGAATTGGAGTGGATTGCTGAAGATGGAAAGCGTGCAAAGAACCATCTACTGGAAGCGAACTTACGTCTTGTGGTTTCGCTAGCGAAACGTTACACCGGCCGTGGAATGCTCTTCCTTGATCTCATTCAAGAAGGAAATCTCGGTCTGATTCGTGCGGTTGAGAAATTCGACTACACAAAAGGATACAAATTCTCCACATATGCAACGTGGTGGATTCGACAGGCAATTACTCGAGCGATGGCAGACCAAGCTCGTACGATTCGAATTCCAGTTCACATGGTGGAAGTCATCAATAAACTTGCGCGCGTTCAACGTCAGATGTTGCAAGATTTAGGTCGCGAACCGACTCCAGAAGAACTCGCAAAAGAACTCGATATGACCCCAGAAAAGGTCGTGGAAGTTCAGAAGTACGGTCGTGAGCCAATCTCACTTCACACTCCGCTTGGCGAAGAGGGAGATTCGGAGTTCGGAGATCTCATCGAAGACTCTGAGGCGATCGTTCCGGCCGATGCGGTTTCCTTCACATTGTTGCAAGAGCAACTTCATTCCGTACTCGACACTCTCTCTGAGCGTGAGGCTGGGGTAGTCGCGATGCGATTCGGCCTTACTGATGGTCAACCAAAGACCTTGGATGAAATCGGCAAGGTATACGGCGTAACTCGCGAACGTATCCGCCAAATCGAATCCAAGACCATGTCAAAGCTTCGCCATCCGTCACGTTCGCAAGTACTACGCGATTACCTCGACTAGGAGAAATAAATGTCGGATCGTCCGAAGATTTATGTAAAACCTAATGGATCTATTCGCGTCACCGGCGCCGCTGACTTCGTCGATGCGGAAGGTAATGTCATCGAAACTAAAGAGAACTTCTCGCTCTGTCGTTGCGGTCACTCAAAAGAAAAACCATTCTGCGATGGCTCACACCGCGAAGCTGGATTCCAAGCCGAATAATTCGCTCTGGGCAGCTAATTCAACTCAGAGCGTAAAGGAATTTACGCCAGATAGTTCCTATGATGTTGCAATCATTGGCGGCGGATTTTCGGGATTATGGAGCGCATTTCATCTTAAGAAATTAAATCCCACACTTTCGATTGCAATATTTGAAGCTCGTCATTGTGGATATGGCGCAAGTGGCCGTAACGGTGGATGGGCCTCATCTGACTATCCTGTTTATCGCTCAACTTTAGAAAAGCGTTACGGTGCCGAAACCACACAAAGATTGATGGATTCTTTAACCGGCGCAATCGACGAACTAGGTGACATTGCTCGATCTATTGCGCCCGCGGCTCATTTTGTTAAATCTGGAACTCTGATGTTTGCTCGAAATCAGGCGCAGGAGCGGCGACTCAGAGCGAATGAAGATGACATGCACGAATGGAAAAGTGCCCAAGAGTTGAACGAATTGATTCGAGTATCGCAATCTCGTGGAGGATTATTTAATTCTCAATCCGCCACAGTAAATCCCATGGGATTTATTGATGGACTTGTGCAGTTTCTTATTGGCCAAGGAGTCCAAATTTTTGAAGGAGTGTTTGCCACGCGGGTTGATGATGGTGTTTTGGCAAATAGCGCAAGCGTGAGCGCTCCAGTAGTAATTCAAGCTACTGAAGTCTTCAGTCAACCGAGACGAAATTTCATACCTCTTTACTCGCTTATGGTTGCAACCGAACCTTTATCGGA
>CAZZMU010000030.1:1516-7610 GCA_964655345.1 uncultured Clavibacter sp. | reverse complement strand
CTTCGAGTGCTATCAATCTGATCTCGATCCCTGAGCGATTCTGCTACATCGCCGACTCCCCCAGCATCAATATTGAGTTGTTTATGTTCGGTTTCCCGACGCACGGCTCTCGCTTCTATATCTGCTTCAAGCCAAATTTTGAGCTGTGCCGTTGGGGCAACAACAGTTCCTATATCTCTGCCCTCAACAACAATTCCGTTCTTTGCGCTTTCGATGATTTTGCGCTGCAAGGAGACCAGAACTGCTCGAACTTCCGGCCATGCACTAATCCTGCTGACAGCAGAAGTTACCTCAGGTGTACGTATTTCCTGAGAGATATCAACTCCACCACACAACGTAATTGGATTGTTTGGATCCGTTTTGAAAACTATCGGAAAAGTTTCTAAGGCTTTCACGAGAGAAGGTGCATCATCAATGGTTTCTCGAATTGCAAGCCAAGTAGCTGCCCGATAAAGGGCGCCAGTGTCTAAATAAAGCCATCCCGCGCGCTTAGCTATGGATTTAGATGTAGATGATTTGCCAGAACCACTTGGGCCATCCATGGCCACGACGATTGTCATCGAAGATGAACTTTCCAGTTATTACTCTGTAAATGTTCTATAACTTTTACAGCATCTGCTTGGGAAAAGGCTAGCGAGATGAGTCCGGTTTCTTGCTTCGGTGAATGCTCAATCGAAAGATCTTCGATATTTGCATTTACCTTCGCGCACTCATCAAAGAGGTCGCGTAGCGCGCCCGGTTGATCCTTAATTACTACGAGGACGTAAGAGTAATTTCTTGGCTGAGCTCCGTGTTTTCCTGAAACTTTTGCGCGGCCAGCATTTCCTTCCATAAATATGTTTTCAATCTCGCTCTTCTTGTTCTGCGAGATTGAGGATTTCATTTTCATTATTTGGAGGACAAACTCATCAATGGAATTAAGTACTTCATCTTTATTTGCTAACAAAATCTCGCTCCACAAAGTTCCATCACTCCCTGCAATGCGCGTCATATCGCGCAAGCCTTGACCTGCTAGTTCTAGGCCCGAATCCATGTTCGCAATCGCTGCCCCGAGAGCAGTGCTTATGATCTGAGGAAGATGGGAAATCCGGGCCAGCAACTCATCATGTTTTCCGGCCTCCAGCGCATAGGTCGTGGCACCAAGATCTGAAAGAAAAGAAGTAAGCGTCTCGACGAGTTCGCTTGATGTCTTACTTGTTGGGGTCACAATCCACGCTCGGCCATTGAAGAGGTCGCCCTGAGCCGATGACGGACCAGCAACTTCTCTGCCCGCCATCGGATGAGTCCCGATAAATCGTTTAGAAATTTCCGTAAAACTCTCAACGTGTCGTAAAAGATTATTTTTTATACTGCCAACGTCTATAAACATCGCTTGAGGGTACTTGCCAAATTCTGTCTTCAAAGTTTCAAATGTGGATGATGGCGGTGTTGCAATCACGACAAGTTCAGGTTCTGCGTTCGAAATACTTGAAAGAAGTAGATCTCGTGCTAAATCACGTGCTGCAGGATCGAGATCGTCTAGGTCGACTGTATAGCCCAGCTTTGAGCAGGCAAGAGCTATTGAGGTTCCGATGAGTCCAGCTCCAACGATACGAATATGAGAAATTTTCATCAGATTACTGAGCAATATCTTTACGAAGCGCAGCAGCTCCTCGAAGGTAAATGTGAGAAACCTCTGATTGGCTTCGTGTGGTTTCACAATGAATTAATGTCCGAATTATTCGAGGCAAACTACCGGGTACTGCCATCTCTACAGCACAAAGAAGTGGCACCTCCCCCAAGCCCATAGCTCGCGCTGAAGCTGCCGGGAAGTCAGAGACTAAATCGGGTGTACACGTGAATAGAACGGAAATGAGATCCTTCGTTGCTAATTGGTTGGAGTCCAAAATCGCTGACATGAGTTCGACAACTGCCTCGCGCATCTGGTCAGGGTTATCCGCATCGATCTGAATCGCTCCACGAATTGCCCGCACGCTCACCCCGAGATTTTACCCTTGACGTTCGGCTTGGCGTGGGAGCGATACGCCGCTTTATCGATAAATATAGATATAGGCTCTCAGTCCACTTTGATGAATTGTCGACAATCTCGACCTCGGCACTCGTATTTCTTGAATATGGTTTTATCGACAAACAAGAATTTTTTTGAGCATGTGTTTATCGATAAATTGCTTTTTTGTTTGATGCCAGAAAGTAGTTTTATCGCTTTATTAACTTTGTAGAAAGACTATAAACGCTTTTGTCAATAAAGCAATTAACACGTTTACAAACTTCTCGTTTCAACGTCATTGAGATTTCGCCACTTTCCTGATGGCAGCTCTCCTAACTTGATGGAGCCGATCGCAATGCGCATTAGCCGGACCACGGGGTATCCCAGTGAATCAAACATCCGACGGACGATTTGATTCCTGCCTTCATGGATGACTAGTTCCACCATTCCAGAGGTTTGACGAGCCGAAATTGGTTTTGCTAAACCATCCTCCAGTTCGACTCCAGCTTGTAATGTCTGAAATACCGCCTTCGGAAGCGGTTCATCGGTTTGCACCAGATAAGTTTTTTCAACCCCAAAAGATGGATGAGTTGACTCGTGGCTCCATGTTCCATCGTTTGTGAGGATGATCAACCCCTCACTCTCCTTATCGAGTCGACCAGCATGAAAAAGTCGCTCCGAAAAACCTCCGAAATAGTCTCCCAAACAAGGTCGTCCTTCAGGGTCAAACATCGTAGACAAAACACCTTTAGGTTTATGAAACGCAATATAAGTCTTGGTCTTTATCGCACGAATGATTTGACCGTCTACTTCAACTTGAGTGTTTATCGGGTTGATTTTCACACCTTGCATGGTGACTTTACGCCCGTTTACCTTTACTCGCCCACTGGCGATGAGCTCTTCGCATGCACGTCGACTCGCGACACCGCAATCAGCCATGAACTTTTGTAAGCGAACTTCATCGGCCATGGCGAGAGTCTAGGCCATCGAGACGAGGCCATTAAAACAGAAGCAGCGTTCGGATCGTTATTCAGTCAGTGACGCTATAACCTCATCGAGACCATCGATATTCGGTAAGAACGGTGCTAGAGCAGGAAGGTCTTCTACGCGGTTGATGCCAATACGCTCCAAGAAGTAATGCGTTGTCCGATAGAGAATGGCGCCCGTTTCATGTTCGATTCCGCATTCCTCCACCAGGCCACGAGTGACGAGAGTTTTCATGACGGCCTCTACATTTACGCCGCGAATAGCCGAAACTCGAGCTCGTGATATCGGTTGACGGTAGGCGATAACTGCAAGGGTCTCCAAAGCTGCTTGGGTTAATTTTGCTTGCTGACCATCAAGGACAAATTTCTCAACTAATGGGGCAAGATCGGGATGACTGTAGAAACGCCATCCCCCCGCTATCTGCTTGAGGGCAAAACCGCGACCGTGAGATTCATACTCAGCTGAGAGCGCGTGAAGTGCTTCGAGTACCTGTTCTGTTGGGGCTTCGATAATCTGGGCAAGAACAACTTCGGAGACTGGTTCTTCCACAACCATGAGGATCGCTTCGATTGAACGGTTAAGTTCGGGGTTAGACATCAGATGAGCCTTCGTCTTTCTCGAGTATTGGTGCCCGATCAAATTCGTCGCTCACGGTTACAAGGCCCTCACTGGCTCCAGTCCAAGTAATTTGTAGCTCCCCTAGAGCCATAATCTGTTCAAATCTCACCGAGCCTTCTTTGTAGAGCTCGAGAAGTGCTAGAAAGCGAGCAACAACCACCAGGGTATTGGCCGCATCGCTGACCAGGCCCCTAAACGTCATTGTTGTGTGCCGGCGCAGTGCTGAAACAACGACCAAGGCTTCAGCAGCCACACTTACAAGAGGAAGATGGAGATGATCAACAGAAAGCGTTGGGGCCGTTTTTGGGGTCAGCACTCGGTTGGCGATCGCTGCGAAACGCTCTGGGGTCACCCCGATCAATACTTCTGGAAGAAGCGCTGCAAATATCGGGTCTAATGAGACTGAGCGCGCAAAAGTCTTTTCTTGAGCGGCAATTCGATCGGTAAGAATTGAGGCAATCTCCTTGAAGGCTCGATATTGCAGTAATCGAGCGAAAAGCAAGTCTCGCGCCTCCAGTAACGCCAAATCCTCTTCGTCATCAATCTCGCCCGAGGGCAGAAGACGTGCTGCTTTGAGATCCAGCAGAGTTGCCGCGACAACAACGAACTCTGTCGCGTGGTCAAGTTTCCATCCGTCTGCAGTTTTCTCAAGTTCGCGGATATACGAGATAAATTCGTCGGTAACCGTGGCAATTGCAACATCAGTGATATCCATCCGATGTCGAGAAATCAATTGCAGCAGCAGGTCGAATGGGCCATCGAAATTTTCTAAATGCACAGAGAAACCAGCAACGCGACCTTCACCCGAGACTGTGGTGGCGCCAGACATTGGTGGAAGTTGACCTAAAGTATTACTTGAGGGTTCAACGATTTCATTCTCCATGATGCGCATACTCTACGCGTGTCGTTACATATATGCCCGTACGCCGTGACTAGAGTCTCGACATGGCAAAAAGTGCTTCAGAGATTTCTCAATTGAACGCTAAATCGACATTTTCGAAAGCGGATTCAGAGATCACAACATCGTCGTCAGTACTAGGTAAATCTGCAAAAGATTTTCCATATCCAGCTCCACTTGTCGAGCACGGAAACGCTCAAATTATCTCTGTCGTCAATCAAAAGGGCGGAGTTGGCAAAACAACCACAACAATTAATCTTGGCGCATCTTTCGCTGAGCTAGGTCGCCGAGTACTCCTTGTGGATTTTGATCCACAACACTCTCTTTCTGTCGGACTTAATGTTTCTACACGCGATATCGAAGGATCGGTCTACAACCTACTGATGGATGAATCGACCCGAATCGATGAGTTCTTATTGAAAACTAGCGTTCCTGGTATGGACATGATCCCTGCCCATGAAGATTTATCCGGCGCAGAAGGTGGACTTGTTAACGTGATTGCGCGCGAAAAGATCTTAAAACGAGTGCTCTCAACTGTTACTGATTTTTACGATGTAATTCTCATTGACTGCCAGCCTTCTTTGGGGCTTCTCACTGTTAATGCTCTCACTGCTTCTCATTGGGTTCTTGTCCCCTTGGAATGTGAGTATTTTGCGCTGCGCGGCGTCGCGCTCTTAGATGACATCATCAAGAAAGTTCAGATAAATACCAATCCAGATCTACGGCTACTCGGAATTTTGCCAACGATGTTTGATCGCAAAACAGTTCATAGCCGCGAAGTTCTCGAAAGAATTAGTGAAGCTTTTCCCGATAAAGTTTTTGACACAACAATCGCCCGAACAGTCCGTTTCCCCGAAACAACTGTCGCTGGCGAACCTATAACGTCATATGCGAGTTCATCGGTTGGAGCGGCGTCATACAGACGTTTAGCTCGTGAGATTATCGCTTTAGGAGGAGTTCGATGACACGTCGTATTAGTTTGCCAGGTGCTGATGAACTTTTTCGTAAAACAACATTAAGCGCTGTGCCCGATCAAGTCGTTGAAGAAGTTGAAGTTGCCCATACGAATCGACCAACAACGTCTTCAGTAACTAAGGCTGCGCCAAAAGGCAATGGTGTTCGTCAAACTCCACGACGTCGACCTACTGGTCTTGATAAAGGTCCATCTGGACGAGAGAAACATGATGAGAAAATCACCGTGTACCTCTCGCCAGAAGAACTTTTTGATCTTGAACAAGCTCGGTTGCATCTACGTGGAGATTTAGGTCTTGCGGTTGATCGCGGCAGAATCGTCAGAGAAGCTCTTGCTATCGTCATCGCTGATCTGGAATCGAAAGGTGATCAATCTATTATCGCTCGTCGATTACGAGGACGTTAAAGAGTATTTACCTAGAGCGCGGGTGGGCGCTTACATAACTTTCTCGTAATTTATCGATAGTCACTAGCGTGTAAATCTGCGTGGTAGTGACGGATGAATGACCGAGCAATTCCTGTACAACTCTAATATCGGCGCCCCCATCAAGAAGATGCGTAGCAAATGAATGTCGTAACGCATGTGGCGAAATATCGCGTTCGATACCTGCTCGCTTTGCAGCGCTCATCAC
>CAZZMU010000030.1:0-1416 GCA_964655345.1 uncultured Clavibacter sp. | reverse complement strand
CGATGACGATGACGCTCGGAAATCTCTTCACTGCCATATGTCGTGGCAACAATTGAGCCTTTTTGTAGAATTGCTTTGTATAAACCAAGACGCATGCTTCCACCCATATCGGCTTCACCTGCGACAATTTTTTCCTGGCCAACCATTGTTGCGATAACAGGAGCTTTGGTTGTGGGATCAAATTCGGCCGAATTTGCATCGACCAAACCAGCCTTATTCCGCGCTATTTCTATCACCATGCATTGAAGACCTAAGCACAAACCGAGAGTTGGAATCTTCTTTTCCCGGGCATATTTGAGCGCGCCCAACTTTCCTTCTATACCTCGTACCCCAAATCCGCCTGGGACGCAGATTGCATCAACGTCAGAGAGATTCTTCTCCGCACCTGTTTCGCTTTCGCAATCATCGCTCACGACCCATTTGATTTCGACTTTAGCGTTATTTGCAAATCCACCAGCTCGTAGCGCTTCGGTGACGGAGAGATATGCGTCGGGAAGATCTACGTACTTCCCTACTAATCCCACACGGACGGTGTGGGCAGGGTTGTGAACCCGTTCAAGAAGCGCATCCCATTCCTGCCACGCGACTTCATTCGCCTTCAAACCCAATCGACGGACTATGTAAGAATCTAATCCCTCGCGATGGAGCACTTTGGGAATGTCATATATGGAGGGTGCATCGACGGCGGCAACAACCGCTTCTTGATCCACGTCGCACATTAAAGATATCTTCTTCTTCACCGAAATCGGAATTTCGCGGTCAGATCTCAGAACAATCGCATCTGGTGAGATACCAATTGAACGAAGCGCTTGGACTGAATGTTGTGTTGGTTTTGTTTTTAGTTCTCCCGATGGACCGATGTAGGGAACTAGCGAAACGTGCAGATAGAAAACATTTTCGCGTCCAACTTCCTGACGAATCTGTCGGGCCGCTTCGATAAAGGGTAAAGATTCAATATCTCCGACGGTACCTCCAATTTCAGTGATGACAAGATCAATTTCAGGAGCTGCCATCGCTTTCATACGATCTTTAATCTCATTGGTGATGTGTGGAATCACTTGAACTGTATCGCCCAAGTATTCCCCTCGTCTTTCACGCGCAATTACTCTGGAATAGACCTGGCCCGTAGTCACATTGGCCGAACCATGTAGATTTGTGTCGAGAAAGCGCTCATAATGGCCGATATCGAGATCGGTTTCTGCGCCATCATCAGTTACAAAAACTTCACCGTGCTGAAACGGGTTCATCGTGCCTGGGTCGACATTGATATAGGGATCGAGCTTCTGCATCGTTACTCGTAGACCTCGGGCGCGCAGCAACCGACCAAGACTTGATGCTGTGAGGCCCTTGCCTAAACTTGAGGCGACTCCGCCGGTGACAAAAAGATGCTTTGTCACATGAGGGGCGGTCATGGAG
>CAZZMU010000029.1:1760-7836 GCA_964655345.1 uncultured Clavibacter sp. | reverse complement strand
TGAACGATCGTGGGCAAGCTACGTCGACGAACCTTTGAAATTCTGGCTTGGCTAAACCTTAGTATTTGATAGTAAATTTACGAATCGCTGAAGTAGCAAATTTCCCATCAGCTCCTCTTGCAACCGCAACAATCTCGAGTTGAGACCCAGATTTATATTGTCGAGGCTGAAGATACACGCGGAATAAACCAGCAGGAGTGTTGTAATCTTCCAAAGTCCTTCGATCTGCCGTTCCTAAAACTCGCCAATTCTTGCCTTTTTCACGAACCGCAAAGGTAACTTGCACGTAGTCATCACCTGGAACTGATGCCATTAAGGCTTCCCAATTCTCCGTGGAGAAATCAGTCTTTGGCGCACGGAGCGAAATACTCAAAGGAGTCACTGGCTTAAATTTCTCTTCGGCTTTCAAAACTACTGCACTGATGGGCGGCACTGTTAGCGTGATTAGATTCTTCTCAGACTTGATTGAACTAGCAGATCCAAGAATCGGTTGCCATTGCGAGTTCGTAGTCGAAACCTGAATTTGGGAGGTAATTGCCTCTTCGCTGGTGTTAAAAACTACTAGATACTCAGTGTCATCAAGATATCTGGTGTATGCAAAAGTTGATTTTTCCGCTTTTCGTATCTGTTGGGTGCCTTGAGCAAGTGCAGGGTGATTACGTCGTAATGTATTTAACGCTGCAATATGGTTCTCGAGGGGATTCTTTACGTCAAATGCGCTTCGATTACCAATGGGAGTAGAACCTATTCGAATTTCAGATTTCCACTCTTCGACTTGAGTTGGAAACATATCTTGGCGAGCTTCTTTATCGCCCCCTGTGCCAGTCATACCCTTTTCGTCTCCGTAGTACAAAGTTGGAGATCCACGCATTAAGAAGAGTGCTGTGTGAGCGATCTTGGCTCGAGCCAACAAAACGTCGGGCCCATCACCAAAATTAACGCGCTCGAGATACATGCCAGTGCGACCCATATCATGGTTACCCAGGAAGGTCGGAATTCCATATGCGCTCGTTGATGCTGTCGTATACGCATCATCTGCGTTAAAAAGTTCAATCAATCGAGCAGCCTGGTTTGGGGCACGTGTGAAGCCAATAACTTCGGATTGGAATGCAAAATCTAGAACGCTTGGAAATTTCTGATCCATGGTGAATGTGGCAAGATATTTGGGATTCCCGTCTGCTACCTCGCCAAAAATAGGAAATTCGGCTTTTCCTGCTGTTTTTGCCGCTTTTAAGACCTGGGGCAAAAATGCTTTCCAGAATTCTGGGTTCACATGTTTTGCGGTGTCAATGCGATATCCGTCAATATCAAACTTAGTAATCCAATCACTCCAAACCTGAATCCAGCCTTGAACAACTTCTGGTCGCTCAGTGAATAAGTCATCTAGTCCAAAGAAATCACCAAATGTGCTCGATTCTCCACTGAAAGTTGAATCGCCGCGATTGTGGTAATTGCGAGCATCGTTGAGCCATGCTGGTTTCTTGACGTCTTTGTAATAGCTCGAAACAAAGGGTTCATAAGGAAAAGATTTTTTCAGGCTCAATGGCGGGAATTTCTTCTGGCCGGCTAACTTACTTGCATCAAATGCTTTTCCTTGAGAATCACGATATGGATAGTCATAAGTGTCGCGATAGGTATAGATACCAATCTTCGGCGAAATTACGTCAGCAGTGTGGTTCACCACAATATCTACAATTACTTTCATTCCAAGAGAGTGCGCTTTAGAAACAAAGTTTTTGAATTCCGCCTCTGTACCTAAGTGAGGATCAATCGTGGTGAAATCAGTTCCCCAGTATCCGTGATACGAAGCTGAGTCACCTTGCATCGGGCGATTTACTACTGGAGGAGTAATCCAGATTGATGTGAAACCAAGCTCCTTGATGTAATCCAAGCGCTGAGTAAGGCCAACAAAATCGCCACCGTGGTAATACCCAATATCTGTGGGATCGTAACCACTACCAAGTCGTCCATATCCAATACCTGCCTCATCGTTGGCAGTACTTCCATTTTCAAATCGATCAGTCATTACAAAATAGATTGATTCATCGCTCAATGCGCCACGAGAAACCGGTTTCCATAATGAAGTGAGATCTTCAGCAGCCCAAGATTTAGTGGTTAAAAGCAGAGTCATAACCACAAAGAGCGAAACTAGGGTTTTTTTCACTTTAAACGCCAAATTCCGCTCAATGGCCCTTTAGTTGCTAGAGAAATCTTTCTACCTTTTAATGAGGGGCCATGAATTGTTGAATCAATGTGATAACCAAAGGCAGATAGATCAATCGTAATTTTAGTTTTCTCCGAAGCCACAATCACAAGCATCGATTCTTTAGAAGACTCTCGCAAGTAAGCAACGGCTCTATCTGAAACATAGACCCAACGAAGTCCACCATTGGACAGCGCATCAGATTTCTTCCGAACCAAAATGAGTTTCGTATACAAATCAAACAACTCAGTGTTCCATTTGCTTCGATCATCCCAATTGATCGTGCGTCGGGCATCTTCACCCCAGCTACCTTCAAGTCCAATTTCGTCTCCCGCAAAGACCGAAGGCACGCCCGGATAAGTAAAAAGCAGAGTTGCCCCCACCATATGTCTCTGAATGCTTCCGCCTACAACAGTATGGAATCGAGCTCGATCATGGGAGTCGAGGAGAATCATGCTCGAAACAAGAGAACGCCATGGGATACCTGCGGCAAATTCTTGAAGTGCCGTCACCATCGAGCTTCCACTTATTTTGCCGAGCCCACCTGGCATTCCAATTGAATCTTGCAGTTTCTTTTTTGGAGCATTAATCCAATGCCAAATTGGTTTAGTGAATCCGTTGTAGTTCATAGTCCCATGCCAACCATGACCATCGAGATCTTCTGCAGCTTGATCAGCATTTTCTGCTACTAGCCAAGCATCGGGAGCTACCTCATCCATTGCCGTTCTAATACCTCGCGCGACTTCACGATTGAAGTCATCGGATCCATTTCGTCCTGTCATATTTCCAACATCAATTCGCCAACCTGCCATAGAAAACGGTTCGCGTAACCATTTCTTCACGATTGAATTAGCTCCCGAATACATCTCACGATGTAGCGCCGATGAACCAAAATTCAGCTTTGGTAACGAGGCTAAGCCCCACCACCCTACGTAACCATGTGGGATTTTCGAATCCCAATAGAAGTACTCTCGTCTTTCCTTTAACCATGGGTGTCCGGCACCGCAATGATTGGTTGTCAGATCACCCATTACTTTTATGCCCTTGCCAGCCGCGGCACGTGACAATGAAATAAGCGCTTCGTCACCACCGAGTAGCGGATCTGAATGATCAAAACTTGATGCGTCATATCGATGATTACTTCGCGACGGGAAGAAAGGTGTGAAATAGATTGCATTGACACCCAATCTTGTTAAGTGGTCAAGATGCTGCTCAACTCCCTCGAAATCTCCGCCGAAGAATTCTTGTCCGGTGTACTTGCCGCGACCTTGAGGCAGTGAATTCCACTCACGCGGAACCGCCCAATCCGGAAGATTCCTTTTTTTTCCAGAAGTAGCAAATCGATCTGGAAAGATCTGATAGAAAACAGATCTCTTTATCCAACTTGGTGTATCGGGTCTGCAAACGATTCTAAAATCGTGATGGTCTGTGACATCGCGCTCATGTATTCCAGATCCATTTAGCCAACGAAATTCACTACCATTTTTGAGTAAGAATCGATAATTGGTCGCAGGATTTATGAGTGAGACTTTGACACTCCACCAAGACTCAATACGGTTAGTAGATCTTTTCTTCATGGCAAAAGTTCTAGCTTCGCCATCTTCGATAATTCGGATAAAAATCTCCCGCGCTTTATCTTTCTTAGGTACCCGAACTCTAAATACAACGCTTTCGCCTAATTGTGGGGCGCAATTGCTGACGTACAAAGACGATCCGTCATGATGTGGAACGTTAAGCTGACTCATCCTTTAGTAGATCCTGCCGTCAGACCTGTAACAACATATTTCTGAAGATATAAGAAGAGAACCATTACAGGGAAAGATGCAAGCAGAGCACCTGCTGCGAATGGGCCCCATTGTTGGTTGTACTGGCCATCGATAAACCGCTGCATACCGACAGCGAGCGTCAAATCTTTCGGATCTCCACTTGCGCCGAGAATGACCGAGGAAAGTACGAATTCATTCATGGTTCCAATGAATGAAAGTAAGACGATGACCGCAAGTGAAGGTACAACAAGTGGCAGAATTATCTTAAAGAAAATCTGAACATGTGAAGCTCCATCAACCTTTGCCGACTCATCTATCTCCATCGGAACTGTGTCAAAGAAACCTTTCAAAATCCAGGCATTAACTCCAAGTGCGCCTCCCGCGAAAATGATGATAAGAGCCGCCGGATTACCAAGAGCCATGAAAGGAAGGCTCTTGCCGAGATCAGCCAACATGAGGAATAGCGCCGTGACTGCAAGAAGTTGAGGGAACATTTGGACAACCAGAATCGTCAAGAGTGTTGTCTTCCTACCCTTAAAACGAAACCTACTTAATGCATATGCTGCGACCGCACCAATACACATTTGTAACAGCGCATTAACGCCAGCAATAATCAAAGAATTGCGGTACCAAGTGAAATAGGGCGCATCAGGGTTAGAGAAAATTTTCCGATAATTGTCTAATCCAGCATTTGTTGGAATCAACTTCTGGGCTGATACCAATCCTAATTGATCAAAAGACGCAGAAGTCATCCATACCAATGGAAAGAGCGCAAAAGCAATTGTAAAAATCGCAACTATATGACGCCAGCCAAGAACCCGAACCCACTTTGCGGGACTCATCTTGTGGCGCTTTAAATCAACTTTTTCAGTTGTCATGTCATGCTCTCTACGGTTTTGGATTTTCTAAATGCATACGTCGAAAGAATTGCGATTATGAAGAAGTTCAAGAATGAGACCGCGCTCGCGAGCCCGTAATCATTACCTTTTCCGGCAGTAAAGGCCAACTTGTATGTGTAAGAAATGAGGATGTCTGTATGGCCGGCAATACCACCCGATTCAATAATCTGAGGACCGCCGCCGGTCAGAAGATAGATCGCACCAAAATTACTGAAGTTATAAGCATACGATGCAATAAGAAGTGGAGTTAATGAATAAAGTACTAGCGGCAACTTAATACTCCAGAATGTTCGCGTTGTAGAGGCACCATCAACTTGCGCTGCTTCCAAAACTTCAGATGGCAGAGCTTGAATTGCTCCAGTAGAAATCAAGAACATGTACGGCGTACCAGCCCAGAGTTGAACAATAAGTACTGCTGCTTTGGCTAGCGTTGGATCGGATAACCACGGTAATTGCGTGCCAATCATTCGATTGATGATGCCATTCTCTTCATTAAACATACCTGCCCAAGTAAGAATCGCGAGAACAGATGGCATTGCATACGGAACAATGATGAGCGATCGATACACCTTGCGCGCACGAAGTTTTGGATGGTTGAAAGTTAGCGCAAGTAAGAGCCCCGCAAAGAATGTAGTAATAACCACAAGGAAGGCGTACACAAATGTCCACGTCAAAACTTGAACCATCGGAGCGCGGTAACGCGGATCTTCGACAACTCTCTTAAAGTTGTACCAACCCACTCTTGTCTGCCACCCGGGCTCTAACTCTTCCATTCCATCAGGGGTCACGAATGAACCAAATTCGTTGGGTCGATAGACAATTCCAGAGTTGGTATTGATCATCTCGTCTTTTGCCTTGTCATATCGCAGTGCAGGGACGACGATTTCCGATGAACCAAGATCAAGTAGCCTGACGAATTGTCGCTCATCAAGAGGCGCTAAGAGTTTTGTGAGCGCATCAAGTTGCGCGTAACCTTCATCTTCAGTGAGAAATGTGTAACCCGAAACAGCAGTAAGGGCGCCATTTTCATCAAACGTCACATCACTTTGAGCGATTGCCTTGCTTCCTTTGGCGCTTGCCGCAGTCACTTCTCCCAGGACTTCTTGAACTAAGAGCGTCAAATCTCCGCTGATGGTGTCGCGCGCTATCTGTGTAGGTAGAGGCTGTGCGTCTGGGGCAGATTCATATGAGTTCGAGAGCAAGACTTC
>CAZZMU010000029.1:0-1660 GCA_964655345.1 uncultured Clavibacter sp. | reverse complement strand
AAGATCCACGGTGATGAATGGACGTACTTCTTCATGAATAACTCTCTACGAATTCTTCTGGGAATTTATCTGTTGCCACTGATAAAAGTTGGGGACGTTGAATTTTTTCAACGCCCCCAACTCTCTACTACTTGTGGTTCTTAACCAACAGCCTTCTTGACGTTGTCAGAGGCTAGTTTGAACGCAGCAGCCGCAGTGGACTTGCCATCTGCTACTGCTTTAAATGCATTACCCCAGTCAGACCAAACTTTGTCCATCTGTGGGATGTTAGGCATTGGAATACCGGTTGATCCGTAAGCACCGAATGCAGCAAAGTCTTTGCTTGCTACAACGGCAGGATCAGCCTGGGCTGCCTTGAATGCTGGCATGCGGTTTCCAAGTTTGAACATCGCAACCTGGAAGTCAGTGGAAGCAACAACTTCTTTAAGGAACTTGGTTGCAACCAACTTATTCTTAGCGAATTTGCTCATCAAGAATCCATTTACGCCAACCCATGGCTGAGCGGGAGTTCCTGCGTATGCAGGCACGGATGCGATTTCATAATCAATGCCGGATTTCTGAACCTTCTCAAGGTTCCATGGTCCGGTAATCATGAATGGCGCCTTTCCAGCGAACCACTGCACGAAGTCATAATTTGATGACTTGCTCAATAAGCCCGATGCAAACATGCCATCAAGCTTTGATGCGTTTGCTGCGAATGCCTTTGAATTAAGACCGATGTCGTTGGTCTTCCATCCAGTTGCTCCGACACCAAATACATATCCACCGAGAGCGGTGAATACAGGAGTGTGGTGATATGGATCGCCGTATGGAATTTCAAGTCCAACTTTGGCGGTACCTGCAGCCTTGAGGTCAGACCAAATCTTCTCTAGATCTGCGAATGTTGTTGGGGTCTTTGGTACCAACTTCTTATTTACGAACATCGCGACGTTTTCGATGTTGTAGGGGACGCCATACATAGTTCCCTTGTACTTCATAGCTGCAACAGCAGATGAAGCAAAGAGACCTTGGTTGATGCTGGCTGTTGTGATTGCTTGTAGCGAACCTGAAGCTGCAAGTTGTCCGATCCAGTCATGTGGACCAACCAAAATGTCAGGACCAAGTCCCTTTGGGCCAGCAGTGATGAATTCATCACGCATCTTGCCGAAATCTTTCGTTACAACAGTAACTGTGATTCCTGTGGACTTTGACCATGCTGCAGTTGCATCACGTACACCTTTGGTGCGATCAGCATCTGCCCAGATAACAACTGCTTTGTCAGCAGCGTTAGCAACAGGTACAACAGTTCCAGTAATGGCAAGAGCAGCGGTAGCTATGGCGCCAATGACGCCTAGACGCTTCTTATTCATTAATTTCCTCCATGGAAGTATCTGTAACGAGGGGTTACAGAGGAGGCAATTTCAACCCGCAGGCGTAAGGCAGTCAAGGCTCACAGACCTTGAAACGCCGCGATATTTACTAGTTACTGATTCGTTATAAAGCGCGATTTTTGCACGCGCATTTACATCGGAGTTGAACTACTTATGAACGCCTGGAACGGTGTGGTCCCAACCCTTAACGTCTTCCGGTTTACGTGGAGCTTTACCGATATATCGGGCCGAAGGGCGGATCAAACGACCAGTGCGCTTCTGTTCCAAGATGTGTGCAGACCAACCGGCAG
>CAZZMU010000028.1:2519-7999 GCA_964655345.1 uncultured Clavibacter sp. | reverse complement strand
AAATCGATGATCAAGGTTCAGGAACTGAAGCAGCGAAGGTTGCTCCAGGTGCTGCTTCAAATAAGAATATTCTCGGCATTGTTGGACCTGCATATTCAGGCGCAACAATTGCTTCACTTCCTTATTACAAGCAGAAGAACCTCCCTCTAATTTCTCCATCAGCGACACGTGTGTCGATCACTGATCCTGCACAGGGCCTTATTGGTTTCCCTGTGTTCCACCGCATTCCAGTAACTGACCGCGTACAGGGCCCAGCTCTTTACAAGCTTGCAACCCAAGGTGTCGCAAGCCCAAAGGTTTTCGTTATTGATGATCAGTCACCATACGGTGTTGGTCTCGTTCAGTACATGAAGCTCGGAGCTGGCGTAACAATTGCAGCAACCGATTCAGTACCTGATTCAACAACTGACTGGTCAGCAACAATTTCTAAGGTGAAGGCAGCAAGCGCCAACGTCGTAATCTTTACTGGTTACTACGCACAGGCTGCAACTCTCTTCCGTCAGCTTCGCGACTCTGGTTACACCGGAGTTCTTGCTGGTGGAGATGGAGTTCTCAGCCCAGGTATCTTGTCTCTCGCAAGCAAGTCAATTCTTGAGGGAGTACGCCTAACTGGAGGAACTGTTCCTCTCTCTGAAATCAGCGCGTCACTTGAAACTGATTTCAAAGCAAAGATGGGCGTTTCTTCAGGTACATATGCAGCTGAATCCATTGATGCTGCAAATATTTTCTTGTCCTGCCTCACAAAGGGTGCAACAACTCGCGACAAGATGCTTAAGTGCGTCAAGTCCTTCAAGGGCAAGTCAATTACCGGTAGCTCACTTTCATTCGACCAGTACGGCGACACAGCCGGTGGCGTCATGAATGGTTTCGCAATTAAGAATGGCGAAATCAAGTACACCGGAGCAATCAAGTAGTAACGCAGTAACGTCGAAGGCGCTCTGGATTCTCTGGGGCGCCTTCGTCAGTAAATTTTTTAGATAGGGCACCCCGTCAACATTCTGACGAAAGCAGGCACATAGGTGTTACAAAACTTCTTAGATCAATTTTGGACGCTTACTATGGGTGGTTTAAGTCTAGGTTTCATTTATGTTCTTATCGCACTCGGCTACACAATGGTCTACGGCGTATTGCGAATGATTAATTTCGCTAATTCAGAAATTTTCATGCTGGGAACTTTTGGAACTGTCATCGTTATCCGAGATTTTTATGGATTTACTCAAGCTTCCGACCCAGCTTCGGGAGCACGTCTTATCTTAATTCTTGTTTCGTGTCTTGTTGCTTCAATGATTATTTCTGGGGTGGTCTCGGTACTCGTCGAGATGATCGCTTATCGACGCTTACGTAATAGAGGGTCTAATAAATTGGCACCACTTATTTCTGCAATTGGGATGTCCATAGTTCTCTCCGAATCTGTCAGAATTCTCACTGATTCGCGATATGTGGGAAGTCCTCGAGTACTTGAGAAAAAACCAATTGGTCAAATTTTTGGTGCAGACATTCGAATTGACAATGCAATAATTATCGTAGCTGGTCTAATTTTGTACATAGCGCTCAATCAATTTGTCTCGCGCACTCGTCTTGGAAAGGCGATTCGCGCAGTATCCATGAATGAGGAAGCTGCTAAATTGATGGGCGTTAACCTGAATTTCGTAGTCTCGGGCACTTTCCTTGTTGGCGGACTTATGACCGGAGCAGCAGGTTTCTTCTTTGTCATGAAGTATGAAAATACAGTCTTCAATGTTGGGTTTAGTCTTGGTATTGCGGCGTTTACTGCCGCCATCCTTGGTGGTATCGGAAATATTCGAGGCGCCTTTTACGGCGGCATTCTTTTAGGGCTAATCGAGACCTACGCGTCATTCTTCCTTGGGACGCAGTGGAAAGCAGTTACTGTCTTCATCGTTTTAGTTTTTGTACTCTATTTCCGTCCGAATGGCGTGTTCGGTGAAGCAATCACGCAGACGAGGGCATGATGATTAATATTCGAGACTGGGGCGCTGGAATTTGGGAACGCTCAAGTAAAACAACGAGAATATTTATAGCGCTTGGCTGGATTGCACTTGCGGCATCATTGCCATTCCTTGGAGGAACTTGGCTTAACACTCCGATTGCAGATTATGGCGCTGTTCTTGTCTTTCCGATCGCTATTTACACAATTATGGCGCTGGGTTTGAATATCGTCATCGGTAAGAGTGGATTACTAGATCTGGGTTATGTCGCATTCTTTGCGATTGGTGCGTACACAGCGGGAATTCTTAGCACGAAAACTCATCTGAATACCTGGGAGATTCTGCCGATTGGAATTGCCATGGCGATGTTCGCCGGTTTGATTCTCGGTGTTCCTGCGCTGAGATTGCGCGGCGATTATCTTGCGATTATTACTCTCGGATTCGGCGAAATAGTTCGCATTACAGCACTCAATGTGAATGCAATTGGTGGCGCGAACGGAATAGTTGGAATTCCCTCACCTCCAAGTGTTTTTGGCATTGAATACACTTTTGACAATCACCGGGTTTATTACTGGACCTTCTTATTGATCATCTTCCTTACTATATGGATGATTCGAAGATTGAGCGTGCGTCGAGCCGGTCGAGCTTGGGAATCTATTCGCCAAGACGAGGATGCAGCTGAGTTATTGGGCGTTCCGACATTCCGTTACAAGATTTGGGCATTTGTTCTTGGAGCATCTGTCGGCGGCGCTGCGGGCGTGTTATATGCATCGAAAGCACTCTTCATCTCGCCTGACAATTTCACTCTTCAAGTTTCGATTCTCATTCTCGCCTGCATCGTTTTTGGCGGTATGGGCAATATTTGGGGCGTCATCATTGGAGCGGTAATCCTGGGTTATCTTCCTGATCGCATTCGTTTCATTTCCGATGCTCGTATGTTGGTTTTCGGAATCGTGCTCGTGCTGATGATGAATCTTCGACCTGACGGTGTATTACCTCGTAAGAAACGAGAGAAGGCGCTGCCAGAGAAGAGGCAAGCATGAGCGAATCCATCTTAAAATTACAGAACGTCACCATGAAATTCGGTGGAGTTACTGCGCTCAATGACGTTACTTTTGATATTAAGAAACAAGAAATTCTTGGCCTTATAGGTCCTAATGGCGCTGGAAAGACTACGGTTTTCAATGTCATCACTGGCGTCTACCGAGTAACGTCTGGAGACATTACATTCAATAATGAATCGATTGTTGGCAAGAAACGTTACAAGATTACGCGTGGTGGTATAGCCCGTACTTTCCAAAACATTCGCCTGTGGGGCGATATGACCGCACTAGAAAATGTCATCACGGCAACTGACACCCATAAGCGTTCGGGTCTTGTCAGTGGACTTTTCGGGTTTCCAGTTTCTCGTAAAGAGGAAAAACGTGACAAGGCTCGCGCTCAGGAATTACTTGATTTCATTGGTATTGGCGAATATGCCGATCGTTTAGCTAGAAATCTTCCATATGGAGTTCAACGTCGCCTAGAAATTGCTCGGGCATTAGGTACCGAACCAACGCTGTTGCTGCTAGATGAACCGGCTGCGGGCTTCAATCCATCGGAGAAGGTAGAACTCGCGCAAACTATCAAGAAGATTCGTGATGCGGGATATACCGTGCTGCTTATCGAACACGATATGTCACTTGTGATGGGCGTATCTGATCGCGTAGTCGTTATTGATTTTGGCCAGAAGATTGCAGATGACCTTCCTTCCAAAGTTCAAAATGATAAGCGCGTTATCGAGGCTTACCTAGGAGTACCTGAAGATGCGTCTTGAAATTAAAGATCTCCGAGTTCATTACGGCAAGATCGAAGCGATTAAAGGTATTTCGGTCACCGTCAATCAAGGAGAGATTGTCACACTTATCGGCGCTAATGGCGCAGGCAAGACCACAACGCTCAAGACTATTTCTGGATTGCGACCAGTCTCATCCGGATCAATTGTTTTCGATGGAGAAGATATTTCTAAACTTCCCGCTCATGAGCGTGTGAAATTGGGAATCTCTCAGGCTCCTGAAGGTCGTGGAATATTTCCTGGCATGACCGTGCTTGAGAATCTAGAAATGGGTAAGTACCACTTAAAGATGCGTCAGGCCGAAATAAATGAAGATCTTGAGAAGGTCTACACCCTTTTCCCTCGATTGAAAGAGCGAGTAAGCCAAGCTGGAGGAACGCTCTCCGGAGGCGAACAACAAATGCTCGCAATTGGTCGTGCGCTCATGGCTCGACCAAAAGTTCTATTACTTGATGAACCTTCGATGGGTCTAGCACCGCAGATGATTGCGAATATTTTCCGAATCATTACTGAGATTAATAAACAAGGTGTAACAATCTTGCTCGTCGAACAGAATGCTCAACAAGCTCTGAGCCGCGCTCACCGTGCCTATGTTCTTGAAACCGGTTCGATTACGAAAGAAGCCAAAGCGAAGGATCTACTCAACGATCCTCACGTGAAGGCCGCCTACCTTGGAACAGGTGCTCACGAGATCTTCTAATTAGCGTTCAGCAAGAATTAAACATGTAATTCGAGCGCTACAAGTTTTTTCACCTTTGTCGTTCGTGATTTCTACGTTGTAGGTACAAAGTGTTTTTCCCAATGTCACGGCAGTTGCAACTGCAGTCACAATTCCTGAGGTCGCAGATTTGTGATGGCTAGCGCTGATTTCAATTCCGACGACTCTTCGCGTCGTTCCAGCATGGAGATGAGCGCCAACTGAACCCAGGCTCTCTGCGAGAACAACATTGGCGCCACCATGCAGCAATCCAAATGGTTGGGTGTTGCCATCAACGGGCATCGTTCCCACGAGACGTTGTGGGGAAGCCTCGATGATTTCAATCCCCATTTTCTTATCTAATGCGCCACGGCCACGTTCATTGAGTATCTGCATAAAGTCTGTCATGTAGGTAATTCTAGGTGGCAATGCCTAGGATTGAGCGCGATGAAGAAAAAACTGCTACTTCTCGATGGCCACTCACTGGCATACCGAGCTTTTTTCGCCCTGCCGGTCGAGAATTTTGCAACGTCGTCGGGCCAACACACCAATGCGGTTTATGGCTTTGCCTCCATGATCATCAATCTGATTCGAGATGAAAAGCCGACTCATATCGCCACGGCGTTCGATGTCTCACGCAAAACTTTCAGAAGTGAAAAATTCCCCGAATATAAGGCTAATCGTGCATCAACTCCTGATGAATTTCGCTCCCAAATTTCCTATATAAACGAGTTGCTCGACTCTTTCCGGATCCCACATTTTGAACTCGAAGGTTTCGAAGCTGATGATGTGATTGCTACCTTCGTAGACAAATTCAAGAACAGCGCAGAGATTGTTATCTGCACGGGGGATCGGGATTCATTTCAGTTAGTTGCTGATGGCGTCACCGTCCTCTATCCAAAAAAAGGTGTAACCGAACTGGCGCGAATGACGCCAGATGCAGTTCAGGAGAAGTACGGGCTAACACCGGCGCAATATCCTGATTTTGCCGCTCTACGTGGCG
>CAZZMU010000028.1:0-2419 GCA_964655345.1 uncultured Clavibacter sp. | reverse complement strand
GAGAAGTACGGGCTAACACCGGCGCAATATCCTGATTTTGCCGCTCTACGTGGCGACCCCAGCGATAATTTGCCCTCAATTCCTGGCGTTGGTGAAAAGACCGCTACCAAATGGATTCAAGAATTTGGATCTCTCAAAGAGTTGGTAGCCAAAGTCGATACCGTTCCCGGGAAAGCGGGTGATGCGCTTCGTCATTCGCTCTCTTCAGTTCTTACAAATCGAGAATTGACACAGCTACGACATGATCTCCCGCTGAATCCAACCTTGGAAGATCTGGAGTGGCGCGGCGTAGATTTCACGCACATCAACAAACTCTTCGACACCCTTGAAATCAAAGCCCTGAAAGATCGAATTAAGGCTATTGGTGGTGAAGAAGCGATTTCGACGACTCCTTCCGTTAAATCAACTATTAAAGAAGTAAAACGAAACGAAATTGAGAAGCTCTTGAATGTAGATGGCCTTATCCCGCTAGTACTCTCTGAAAGCTCTGCGGCTATGAGTTTTAAGGAAAATGAAGTAGTCACGATCGCTCGATTAGATATAGCCGACATACTTTTAGAAGAAAATCGTTGGATCATTCATGGAGCAAAATATTGGATTCGAAGTGGAGTAATCTCAAAAGTCGCCGTTGATACTGAACTTGCGGCCTACTTACTCAATCCAGGTTCCCGGGATATCGAGTTACTAGATGTCCTTCGTAAATATTGTGGTGTAGAGATTTCAAGCGGGGGAGGAGATCTCTTTTCTGAAGACTGGACTCCCGAAGCTACGGGACATTTACATGATTTATGGAGAGTTTTAGCGCAAGAACTTGAAAGACATAATGCACACAAGCTTTATCAGGAACTCGAGATTCCCACTATGGAGATCCTGTCGATGATGGAGAAAATGGGAATTGGCGTTGATGCACAAGAGTTGGCTACGCTTAAAACGTTTTTTGAATCTGAAGAGAAAACGCATATCAGCAAAGCCTATGCCGCAGTCGGCCATGAATTTAATGTTGCCTCACCAAAACAACTCCAGTCTGTTCTCTTTGAAGAATTAGGGCTTCCAAAAACCAAGAGAATTAAGACGGGCTATAGCACTGATGCTGAGTCACTTGAATGGCTTTTCTCTACAACAAAACATCCCGTGCTCGAATCGTTATTGCGGGTTCGAGAAGTAAGTAAGTTACGTACGACCGTAGAAGGCCTTCTCACTTCTATTGGAACGGACAAAAGAATCCATACCACTTTCCAACAAACCACTACAGCCACAGGTCGACTCTCATCAATTGAACCTAATCTTCAAAATATCCCAATTCGCACGAGCGAAGGTAGAAAGATTCGGAATTGTTTTGTTGCCCAGAAACCTTATGTTGATCTCTTAACCGCAGATTACAGTCAAATTGAAATGCGCATCATGGCTCATCTCTCAGATGATCATGAACTTCTAGAAGCGTTTCGATCAGGAGAGGATCTCCATTCCACAGTAGCTGCTCAGGTTTTTGATGTAAAAGTTACCGAGGTTGATGCAGATATGCGCCGGCAAATAAAGGCTATGTCCTATGGATTGGCGTATGGATTATCTTCTTATGGTCTCGCCCAGCAATTAGATATCTCTCCAACTGATGCAAACATTTTGATGGGGAAGTACTTCGAAAGATTTGGCGGTATCCAGATTTATCTCAAAGAAGTCGTGAGAATTGCTCGAGACAAGGGCTATACCGAAACGATTATGGGGCGTCGGCGTTACTTGCCTGACCTTAACCACGAGAATCGCCAACGTCGTGAAGTTGCCGAACGCATGGCGCTCAACGCACCGATTCAAGGATCAGCGGCTGACATCATCAAAGTTGCCATGCTTAATGTTGACCGCGCAATCAAGACAGAGAAGTTGAACTCCAGAATGTTGTTACAGGTTCATGATGAATTGATCTTTGAAATCGCCCAAGGCGAGCACGACGTCATGGAGTCTCTCGTGCGCCGTGAGATGGGCGGGGCATTTGCCTTGAAAGCGCCGCTTGATGTGAATGTCGGCTTCGGAAAGAGCTGGGATCTCGCAGCGCACTAACCTCAAATTGACCGAAACGAGAGTCGGAAAGTAGCCTTGCGCTCCGCGCTTAAGGAACCTGTACATCCTCGGACGTAGTAGGAAGTGCCCATATCTCGTAGAAGTCGTACTGGAATTGGAGTCGGGCCTGAAGCGTGCCCTACTAAACCATTTCCCCACGGAGTACCTTGTCAACTCAAATTTCACTTAACGATATTGGAACAGCAGAAGATTTTCTCGCCGCAATCGAAGGCACAATCAAAAACTTTAACGACGGAGATCTCGTATCTGGCGTTGTTGTCCAGGTAGATCGCGATGAAGTCCTTCTCGATATTGGATATAAAACAGAAGGCGTAATTCCAGCCCGCGAACTCTCAATCCGTCATGA
>CAZZMU010000027.1:6803-8236 GCA_964655345.1 uncultured Clavibacter sp. | reverse complement strand
TGCCTCACACAATGTTTGCTCTACCTCTTGCGATTTATTTACTTCATAACTTCATCGCAAGTTTGCCGCGCGAACTCATGGAAGCCGCGCATGTGGATGGCGCAAACCATTTCAAGATTTTCCGCATGATTGTCCTGCCGCTCTCAATTCCAGCCATCGCAGCTTTCGCTATCTTCCAATTCCTCTGGGTATGGAATGACTTGCTTGTGGCACTTACATTTGCATCTGGAACTCAAGAAATCGCGCCTATCAACGTGAAATTGGCTTCTCTTGTTGGCCAATATGGATCAGATTGGACCTCACTGACTGCCGGCGCATTTATCACGATTGCGCTACCGCTTGTGGTGTTCTTCTCGCTTCAGCGTTACTTCGTGCGCGGATTGTTAGCGGGTTCGGTTAAGTAGTTTTACTTGTTCATCCCAAGTTGAGTGCGAAACTTAAGTTGATCCCACGCATCGAATCCCTCAGAAACCATCCCATCCGTAATCGTGTCTAGACTTACTCCATCAACTGCAACTTTCGCACCCGAAGTGGGGTGTCCCTGAAACGCCGCTCCTGAGTGGGTTCCGGTTAAAAACCAGCGTGTAACAACGCGATTTCCTTCAACGATAATTTCTTTGACTTCAAAATGTAAATCTGGGAAAGAAGCATGCCATTGTTTCCATTGCGCACGAAACGACTCTCGACCGACTCCAAATTCGGGGTCATTCCCAGCTGCATCAAGAGCGATGAAGCGATCAATAGCTGATTCATCTTTCTTATTCCAAATTTGATCAAAGAAGTCCGCGGCAATCTTTCGATTTACTTCATTATTTTCCATTGATCTTCTCCCACGCCATTATTCCGCAACCATACATGCCAGATTGAATTCCAAAGTGAGCCAATGTCAAACGTGGCTTTCTCTGGAAAGAAAGTTCGTTGGCTAATCTATTTTCAATATCCAAAATTAACGATGATCCTGCCATTGAAAATCCGCCTCCGATAACTACAACTTCCGGCGCGAGTAATGTTGCCAGAATGTCGCATGCCATAACCAATCCATCAATCGCCTCATCGTAAACTTCTCGCGCACATTGATCTTGGGATATTCTGTTTACAATCTCGTTAGTTGAAAGTTTTGTTCCACTTTTCTTTTCGTATTCCTTACTAATGGCTAAAGTGGACGATGTTGCTTCAAGACAACCATCTTGTCCACATACACACTCTCGATGTGAACCAACATTTATATGACCAATTTCTCCCGCGAATCCTTCGGAGGAACGGATCTCTCCATCAAGGATTATGGCGCATGCAATCCCGGTTCCAACGGGGAGAAAGATTCCGTCTTTGATTCCTTTTAAGGCACCGCTTCGAAGTTCAGCCAGAGCGCCAGCACGAACGTCGTGGCGAAAAGCAATCGGAAGTTGAATGGCATTTTCAAGCATGGAAACAAT
>CAZZMU010000027.1:0-6703 GCA_964655345.1 uncultured Clavibacter sp. | reverse complement strand
GCTAAGCCTCGAGGACTGTCATAGTCCAATCCACGCTTCTTTGCGATTCCAATCGCAACTCTCTGGGCGCGAATTAAATGAGCCATCGGATCGAGCGGCGAGTGTTCAAGCAAAGCACCAGTTTTCTTAATGTCTTGAAGAAGTGAAGCGGGGACTTCTCCAAAAACCCAAACTCCGCGACCTGGTTGCGAAATTGAAAGTGGTCCGTGGCGATAATCAAGCGCTGGATAAGCCTCGGCCCAAAATTGTGCTGACTCTCGAGTCTTCAGCGCAGCTTCTTGAGCTAAACCATAAGCCCAGCCTCGTCCTAAGAATGAAATTTGTTCGAGTTCTACAAATTCAGAAATGTCACTAGCAAGAGCTTTTTCAGCATCACCAATAATTGACCGTAAGTCAAAACCTAAACTAATTCGCAATAGCCCGAGTGCCGCAGTAGCCCAACGTGTTTGCAGAACAGATTTTTCATCTGCGAATGGCATCACAATCTCTTCTGTTGTATTGGCAGAAATCGGGGAGTTTGTGATTGCAGTGATTACTACAGTCGGATCAGTAATTTTAGAAGTCGCTTCGACAACTTCAGTTGTGGTTCCTGATCGGGAGAGAGCAATAACTCGGTCATATTTTCGTTTAAAGTTATATTCACTTGCGACCCATACATCGGTTTCGCCATGGCCAAGCGATTCTCGCAGCGCGGCATAACACATCGCCATAAACCACGAACTACCGCACCCTGTGATTGCTACCCGTTCTCCGGGTTTGGGTAGAAGTCCAATCACAGATGGTGCGAAGTCGGCTACCTGGCTCCAAATTTCGGGCTGGCTCGCAATTTCATGGTCTGCGTGCGGGGTGGGGCTCATGTCGCCAACCTACGGCCCTTCAAGCGTGAGAGTCAAGAAATTCTGCAAGATTTTGCTCATTTTGTCCCGTTATAAAACAGTTATAAGCAGGCTGTTGTTTTCAGCGCTGGGCGGTGGTCGGATAGGCCTCACAACCCCACGTTCTGCGTGGGCCTAAATGTCTAGGAGTGAAATGAAGAAAGCAACTCGCCTCAGTGCAGTCATCGCAATCGCCAGCTTGGCTTTTGCAGCGATGGTTGGCGCGCCTGCAAAGGCAGCTGACGTTCAGTTAAAGATGGTGGCTGCTGATTATGCAAACATGCAACCGTTCTGGGATGACCTTGCAGCGAAATTTGCAAAGGCAAATCCTGGGATCACCGTAAAAGTTGACGTTGTCTCATGGGAAACCATCGATGACAAAGTAAAGACACTTGTTGCAACAGGTCAGATTCCTGATGTGGTCAACAAGGGTGATTATTCAGATGCAGCAGCAGCCGGACTTCTTTACCGTGCTGACGAAGTCGTCTCAAAAGCAACACTCGACGATATCGTTCCTGCATTCTTGAATAACTCTAAGTACAACGGAGTCGCATATGCGCTCCCAGATCTAGCTTCTGCACGCGCTTTGTTCTATAACAAAGATATTTTGAAGAAAGCTGGAATCAAGAAGCTCCCAACAACATGGACTGAACTTGAAGCAACTTTGAAGACAATCAAGTCCAAGGTCAAGGGCGTTTACCCATATGTGATTCCACTTGGACCTGAAGAGGCACAAGCGGAATTCTCAATTTGGGCTGGCGGCAACGATGGAAGAATTTTCAATAATGGCAAGTGGACAATCAATTCCAAAGCCAACATTGACACAATGGCTTTCATTAAGAACCTCACCAAACAAGGTTTGACACAACCAAACCCAGCAAAATGCGACCGTACCGCATGTGCACAAACCCTCTTTGCACAAGGTAAGGCTGCATTTATCAACGGCTCCGTGTTCTTGCCAGCATGGCTAAAGGACAACGGTGGCGCAGGAATCAATCTTGGTTCTGGCTCATTCGTAGCAGCCCCAGGAAAGAAGCCTGTAACACTTGGAGTTCAGGATTACTTCACCGCTTACAAGGCAAACGGCCACAAAGCTGAAATCACCAAGTGGATGGATTTCATCTTCGAACCAGCAAACTATGCAGCATTCCTCAAGGCTGCAGGTGGCTTCATTCCAGCAACTAAATCAGCTGGAGCAGCTGCGGCAAAGGATCCTGCTCTTGCACCATTCATCAAACTACTTCCATCAGCGATCTTCTATCCTGGAGATCAGGCTGCATGGCCAGCAGTAAAGGGTGCGCTACAACAAGAAGTAGGAACTGCAGTATCAGGAGATCCAAAGAAGGTTCTCGATGGTTTGCAGAAGAAGGCAGAGGCAGCATCTAAGTAGTTTTTAGATGCACCGCTGTAATTCCTAATGATCATGGCGAAGCGGGGACTTGCTTAACGCGAGTTCCCGCTTCGTTACTTTCTTGATTGATGTGATTATTGTTTGTAATAACAAGGAGTGAGATGAAGATTCGTCTCGGCGCTTTCCCGTGGATTTTCCCAGCGCTAGCGATGATTGCGGTCTTTGTTGTTTGGCCTGCTTTCGAGATGATCCGCACTTCATTTCAAGATATTGACCCCACGGGATTAGCAAAAGGTTGGGCCGGTCTAGAAAATTACCGAACTCTTTTTGAAAACCCAGATCTCAAGCCGGTTCTCATTAGAACGCTGTTTTGGGTGACTGGAATCGTATTCTTCACAATCATTATTTCTCTTCCAGTTGCGCAGTTATTAAATGCAAATTTCCCAGGGCGAAAAATGGTCCGTTGGGTTGTAATCATTCCTTGGGCGGCGTCTGTTGTTATGACTTCCACAATCTTCAAATGGATTTTGGACCCATATTCCGGCGTACTCAATCGACTCTTTGTTGATTTAGGGCTCATTACTGAACCCCGTGACTGGTTGGGCAACCCCACAGAGGCCATGATTTGGCTGATGGTTGTTGCTGTCTTTGTATCGATTCCATTCACAGCATTCGTACTTCTTGCCGGACTTTCGACTATTCCATCCGACATTATGGAAGCCGCAAAAGTAGATGGCGCTACTGCGCTCAAGGGTTATCGTGAAATCACATTCCCGCTATTGCGTCCTGCATTACTTGTAGCCGCAGTCATAAACCTTATTAACGTTTTCAATTCATTCCCAATTATTTGGATCATGACGCAGGGTGGTCCGGGATATATGACAGATACAACCACGACATTGGCTTACAAGATCTCATTTAGAGATCAGAACATTGGCGCATCGGCTTCAATGGCAAGCATTAACTTCTTAATTATCTTTATCTTCATCTTGCTCTTCCTCAGAGTTTCAAAGTGGAGGGAGGTTACGCGATGACAACTATCAATGTTCATAGACGCTGGACCGGCAAGAAGGTATCGCTAACTATCTCTGGCTGGATTCTTGCGCTGGTATTCGCACTTCCTTACATCCATATGCTCATCACAGCTTTGAAGCCACTGGATGAGGTTCTGACAATTCCTACGACATACACGCCCACAACGTGGGCTTGGGACAATTTCACCGGAGTGTGGAAAGAGATTCCGCTCGCTACCTTTATTAAAAGCTCTCTAGTTATTTCCTTGGTCGCAACCATTATTGTGATTGTGATTGCAATCCCGGCTGCATACTATTCTGCAAGAAATAATTTCCGCGGTCGTTCACTATTCCTATTATTAGTACTTACCACTCAGATGTTTTCTCCAACCAGTCTCGTCGTTGGTATTTTTCGAGAAATTGTTAAATTCAACCTAGTAGACACTTATCTCTCACTTATCCTTATTTATAGCGCTTTTAACCTGGCTTTTTCGATCTGGATTCTCTCGAGTTTCTTTAAGAGTATTCCGCTTGAAATAGAGGAGGCGGCAGCAATTGACGGGTGCGGACGAGTAAAAACACTTGTGCGCGTAGTTCTGCCCCTAGCGTTGCCCGGAATCGTTACAGCTTTTATTTTTACATTTATTGCCGCCTGGAATGAATTCGTCATCGCTCTCACACTCACAAGTTCTCCGGAACGAGAGCCATTAACAGTCGGCCTAACGTCCCTCATTGGTCAGTACCAAGTGCAATGGAACTTCCTTTTTGCTGGGTCGCTTATAGCGATTGTCCCTGTCGTAATCCTCTTTATTTCAATCGAGAAGTGGTTAGTCGGTGGCCTTACTGCCGGTAGCGTTAAATGAGAAGAGAAGATCGACTTTCGAAGATTCTTGACATCATCTCTCAAAAAGGCGCCGCAGATGTCGAAAGCGTGGCAGCGAATCTCAAAGTTTCAACCGCAACGATTCGTCGTGACTTCGACACGCTTGCTCAGAGAAGCTTAGTATCCCGTACTCATGGTGGTGCAGTTGCATCATCAAGTTCGATAAAACTTCCACTTAAGTACAAAGCTGCAAAGAATGATCAAACAAAACATCTCATCGCTCTAGAGGCAACAAAATATGTCGAGCGCTATCAAGTAATTGGTTTAAATGGTGGAACAACCACTACCGAAGTCGCACGTGCTCTGGCAATTGACTCAAAATTCGCTCCGCGAGATGAACAACAACCAGCACTCACTGTTGTCACCAACGCTGTAAATATTGCTGCTGAACTAACGGTCCGTCATCAAATCAAGATCATGGTCACAGGCGGTGTTGCCCGTCCCCAATCATTCGAATTAACTGGTCCTTTTGCAGAACAAGTTTTAGATGAAGTCAATATCGATATTGCAATACTTGGCGTCGAATCTCTTGATGTCACTCGTGGAGCAGCAGCAAGCCATGAAGATGAGGCACGCGTAAATCGCCAGATTGTGGCTCGCGCAGAAAGACTCATGGTTGTTACGGATTCATCAAAGTTTAATAAAAGCGCATTTGCGAATATTGCTCCACTCAGCGAAATCGACATTGTGATCACAGATTCAGGAATTTCACGAGCGGTCATTGAAATTATGCGCGATAACGATGTGGAATTAGTGATTGTCCAATGACTCAATTAAGTTCAAAAGAAATTATCAAATCACAATCGGGCGCGACAGGTGCATTCAATGTCATTCTAATTGAGCACGCCGAAGCTTTAGCGGAAGCAGCAGAAATTGCTAACCTGGGAACAATCTTTCAAATAAGCGAAAATTGCGTTACGTACCACGGAGCACTTAAACCGATTGCTGTAGCAACTAAGGCGATTATCGAAAGCTCAAACGTCCCACTATCTCTACATCTGGATCATGCTGAAGGAGTTGAACTCATTCACGAAGCACTTGATCTGGGTTTCGATAGCGTCATGTACGACGGATCAAAACTTCCCTATAGAGAGAATGTTGAAACAAGCAAAAAAGTCGCTGAACTTTGTCGTAAGTATGGCGCCACAATTGAAGTTGAGTTGGGCGAAGTCGGGGGAAAAGATGGAGTGCATGCCCCCGGAGTAAGAACTAATCCAAACGAGGCAAAAAACTTTGTTGACGAAACCGGAGTGGATCTTCTGGCAGTAGCCGTTGGGACATCGCATGGTCAAATAACTCGAGAAGCTCAGCTAGATTTCGCCTTGATTTCTGAGCTGGCATCAACCATAAAGATTCCGCTGGTTTTGCATGGATCATCAGGTGTGAGCGATGAGAGTCTGCAACAAGCGGTAAAAGCTGGGATGCGTAAAGTGAATATTGCAACCCACCTTAATCATGTCTTTACCGATGAAATTCGGGCGTTTCTCAATCAAGATGAGAAATCGGTTGATCCCCGGAAATACATGAAAAAAGCTCGCTCTGCAGTTGCTCAAGAGACGGCGAGATTAATCAAACTGCTTGCTCTTATTTAACCTAAAAGTTTACGAGCATTCTCGCTAGAGGAATTGTTAATTGCTTCAGATGGTAGTCCGAGTGCAAGAGCATTAGAGATTGCAGCATTCATAGTCAAAGTGCTCCCAGCAAGAGATCCATTCTTCTTTAATCGGGCAACTCCATCTTTCACGATTACCTCAAGCGCACCAATTCGATACTCTCCATCTGGTTGACCAGCAGCGGCCATAGCATCGGTTACAAAAACAACTCGATTGGCTGCATGCTTGAAAATGGTTCTGACATCATCGTCACTCACATGATGTCGATCGAGAATTAACTCCAACAAAATATCTGATTCATATAGAAGCGCTGTTGCAAAAGTTTTTTCTCCATCACCGAGTTTGTTCATGCCATTGGAGAAGTGAGTTACTAATTGAGCACCCGCGCCAATTGCGCGCATTGCATCGTCATAACCTCCAGCAGAGTGTCCAATTGCAGCAATCACACCGCGGGACCTAAGAAACCCAATTGCCTCAATTGCGCCATCTAATTCTGGCGCGATAGTAATCATCGAAATATGACCTTGTCCGACATCAAGAAGAGATTTAATTTCGTCCAATGTTGGAGACTTAAGGAGCGAAGGTTCGTGTGCGCCGCACCGCGCTTGAGCTAGGTAAGGCCCTTCTAGGTGGATTCCTGCAATTGACTTATCGAGACAGAAAGGAATTAAGCGACGAATCTGTTCCTTCAGTATTGGTATTTCCTCGGTAACGAGGCTAGCTAGAAGATCAGAAGTACCGTGAGACTTGTGGAATGAAATAGCGGAATGAACATTTTCTGGATTTGGATCTGAGAAATAATAGCCAGCGCCGCCATGACAATGAAGGTCGATATTCTGACTGTTGCTCTCACTTCCGCTCACTTGCAGATTTTATTACGTAATCATCAATTCAAAAGGCGCGCTAAACTTCGCCTCAACTGGAGACGTCGCATAGCCCGGTCTAGTGCGCCTCACTGCTAATGAGGT
>CAZZMU010000026.1:0-8289 GCA_964655345.1 uncultured Clavibacter sp. | reverse complement strand
GCACTTTCAGATTCGCCTCGCTTCCTGGACGATCAGAACTTTCGGGGTCGCGTATTGCAACAGCCTATCCAACGTTGCTCAGAGGCTTTCTTGAGCAGAAGAAAATTGGCGCAACAATAGTTGGGTTAGATGGCGCAGTTGAAAGTGCAATTCGTTTAGGTGTGGCTGACGTAATCGCGGATGTCGTTTCAACCGGCGGAACACTCAAGCAAGCCGGGCTTGAAGTTTTTGGTGATCCGATTCTTACCAGCGAGGCAATCTTGATCGAACGTCGGGGCTCGATTCGAGATTCCAAGATCGAGACGTTGATCAGACGCATAAACGGTGTAGTTATCGCACGGCAATATGTTCTGGTTGATTATGACGTCCCAAAATCCTCCTTAGACAAAGCGTGCGAATTAACTCCGGGATTGGAGTCACCAACGATTTCGCCGTTACAGAAGCCTGAATGGGTGGCAGTTCGCGCTATGGTTAAGAGGAATGATGTCCACGCCGTTATGGATCAACTGTGGGAAGTTGGCGCGCGGGGGATTCTGGTTACTGATATCCACTCATGCAGATTGTGAACCATTAAAGATAGGTCAAAAGGGCATCAAGGCCGGGCTCACTTAAAACTACATCAGCTGCCTGATTAAGTATTGGCTTACCTAGATAACTAACACCTAAACCTGCGGCTTCAATCATAAGAAGATCGTTCGCGCCATCGCCCACCGCTATGGTCTCTTCAAGAACGATGTCACAATCGTGTGCGAACTGGAGTAGCGCGGAGCGTTTACTTTCGCGGTTAACAATGGGACCCGCGACTTTTCCAGTCAATCTTGAATCGCGAATCTCTAACTTATTAGCGTGAACAAAGTCTAGATTGAGATCTCTAAAAAGTGGATTGAGAATATTGATAAAGCCACCGGAAACGGCGCCTATCTTAAAATTACGTTGTCGTAGTTGTGAAATTAGAGCAATGGCTCCAGGGGAAAAAGTAATCTCAGTCAAGACATCTAGTAGTAACGATTCTGGAAGATCCTTCAATAAAGCAACGCGCTCAATTAGCGCTTGATCGAAATCAATCTCTCCCGCCATTGCTCGTCGGGTTATGTCACTTACAGTATCAGCATGAGGGGTTTTGGCAGCTAGAAGATCAATGACCTCTTGTTCTATAAGAGTTGAATCTACATCGAAAAGAATCAAGCGGTACGTCATGATTCTTTGCTATACCAATTCAGTAGCTACATCTAAGTTAAAACCATGAAGCGCTAACTTTAGGTCTGTCTCGATTGCAGAAAGATGTGCCGGATCACAGTCAATCAAAGTTGCCACGATGATTCTTCCGCCTAAACAGATACTTTGACTCTCTCTCAACGACAGAGCAAAAGGTTTTAAAGTATTGGTCATAGTCGCCTTAACTTCGTCTAGTTGAGATTGCATCCCGGGACCGCTGATAAGCAGTATCGCTTGTGCTTTGAAGGTAGACACTTCGTAAGTTTACCCAACCCAGCTTCACCTGTGCTGCGGCAATCACGAGGTATCTTGATGCCCTATGGATCCGCTATTAGTTCTCTCCGAGGTCGAAGTTGTCCGCGAGGGAAGAACAATTCTCGGCCCAATTAATTGGAGCGTTTCCGCAGGAGAACGATGGGTGATTTTGGGTCCCAATGGAGCTGGAAAAACCACAATGTTGCAACTGCTCTCGGCATTGATTCATCCAACGCGCGGTGAAGTTCGAATCCTGGGTGAAAGATTGGGAGCTGTCGATGTCTTTGAACTTCGTCCGCGAATTGGCTTCACTTCGAGTGCAATGATGGATTTACTTCCAGACGATGAAAAGGTTATCGACGTAGTTCTGACATCTGCTTACGCAATCGCTGGACGTTGGGTAGAGGAATATGACTTGTGGGATGAATCCCGCGCAAAAGCCTTGCTCACGACCTTTGGAGTTCGCGAATTAGGAGAGCGCACATTTGGAACTTTAAGCGAAGGTGAAAAGAAGCGCGTTCAAATTTCTCGAGCGTTGATGGCTGATCCTGAAGTGCTATTGCTCGACGAACCTGCCGCCGGACTTGATCTAGGTGGCCGGGAAGATATTCTGCAGCGCATAACAACCTACACAAGCGATGAGAAAGCTCCTGCCACAATCATTGTTACACATCACATTGAAGAGATCCCTGCTGGCACAACCCACGCTTTATTGCTGAAAGACGGCAAGATTCACCATGCCGGTTTTATAGGTGATGTGCTGACCGAAGATGCCATCTCAGATGTCTTTGGAGTCAAAATCTCTCTATCTTTCAATGGCCAAAGATATTTCGCTTCCGCTTTAGATTGATGCTTTACTCCCTTATCCCGCAGGACTGGAGAGAGATTCTCCGTCCCCATGAAGCGCTCATCAACGACATTGGCGCTGAACTCCAGCTTCGCGCAAACTCGGGAGAGCGAATACTTCCTGACCGAAAGAATGTTTTTCGAGCTCTTTCAATTTCTCCCGAAGAAGTGAAAGTAGTTATTGTTGGCCAAGATCCATATCCAAATATTTCTGACGCAGTAGGACTTGCTTTCGCCGTTACTCCACGTACATCGGGTTTGCCCGGATCTCTGATGAATATTCAAAAAGAGATCATCACAGATATTGGAGCAACCACAACTGCTGACGGCGATTTAACGAAGTGGAGCGCCCAAGGAGTTTTACTGCTCAATCGAGTTCTTACCGTTACTGCTGGCGATAGCGCTTCTCACTCACATCTAGGCTGGCAAACAGTCACAGAAACAATCGTTCGCTATTGCGCAGAGAAAGGCGCTATCGCTTTATTGTGGGGCAACTCAGCTCGAGAGTTAGCCCCGTTATTCAGCGCCGATAAACGTGTTGAAGGAGTTCATCCGAGTCCATTATCAGCACATCGTGGATTCCTTGGGTCGAAACCGTTTTCAGCAATAAATGCGATGCTGGAATCGACTGGTTCCACGGGAATTATTTGGTAAAAAAACGGCCCAGATTTCTCTGGGCCGTTTCAATGGTTCTTTGGCTTTAGCCAATCCAAGCATTGATGGGACTATTCAAGAAGTAAATCATGAATAGACCAGCAACAAGAAGTAGCAAAGGATGAACATCTTTGCTGCGGCCTTGGAGGAATCTAATGACAACGTACGAAACAAATCCTGCACCAATACCTACAGAAATGTTGTAGGTGAATGGCATAAGGATAATCGTCAAGAACGCTGGAATTGCGATTCCATAATCTTCCCAATCAATGGACTTGATCTGCGTCATCATCAAGAATCCAACGATGATGAGTGCAGGAGTCGCAGCTTCGTAAGGAATTATTGCAACAAGCGGAGCAAGGAAAGTTGTAAGAAGGAAAAGAACGCCAGTTACGACCGACGCTAAACCAGTTCTTGCACCTTCACCCACACCCGACGCTGATTCAATATAGGAAGTGTTCGAAGAAATACCAGCAGCACCACCAGCAGCTGCAGCAATCGAATCTACGAGAAGGATTCGATCTGCATTAGGTGGAGTGCCATCTTTGTCATTAAGACCAGCTTCTTGTCCAATTGCTGTCATGGTTCCCATAGTGTCGAAGAAGTCCGCTAAGAGAAGTGTGAAAACAAGAAGAAGAGCCGTAATCAAAGGTACGCGATCAAAGGATCCAAACAGATTGAAGGAACCGAGAAGACCGAAGTCAGGAGTTGCCACAACTTGATCTGGGATCGCAGGAACATTTAAGCCCCATCCCTTTGGATTGACATTAGTACCATCGAAATTGGGTCCGATCTTGAACGAACTTTCGATGACAACCGCAAGGGCAGTTGAAATCACAATTCCGATGAGGAGAGCAGCTTTGATTTTACGAACCATCAAACCGATGGTGAGGAATAAACCAAAAGCAAAGACGATGATTGGCCAACCAACTAATTCGCCATTATTTCCAAGCGTTACGGGGACTGGTCCCGAGCCGGTGCGACGAACGAATCCTGCATCGACAAGACCAATCAGTGCGATGAAGAGTCCGATACCGACGGAGATAGCGATCTTGAGTTGGGTTGGAACGGCGCGGAATACCGCAGTTCGGAAACCTGTGAGCACCAAGATAGTAATGATGATGCCTTCAAGGACTACGAGTCCCATCGCATCAGCCCACGTCATCTTGGAGGCGATACCGACAGCAACAAATGTGTTAAGGCCGAGACCGGTTGCCAAAGCCAATGGGAAGTTTGCAACAACGCCCATAAGAATCGAGAGCACGCCTGCTACAAGAGCGGTTGCGGCTGCGATCAGAGCGAGGTTCGGGGCATCTCCGCCACCGAGGAATTTCCCATCGCCGTCCTTTGCAAGACCAATGATGAGTGGATTAAGTGCGACGATGTAAGCCATCGTGAAGAAGGTGACAACGCCGCCACGAATCTCCTGTGCTACAGAGGATCCGCGTTGAGAGATTTTGAAATACGAGTCGAGCATGCTCTTCCTTTCATCCCAAAAAAGCAGGATGGCGCTAATTTTTTTACGGTGGTGGTTGCGACACCGAGTGGAGTCAGTCCACAGGCTGAGGGGAATGGCAGAAACTTATTGGTTACTTAGCAGTAAGTCGGGCAACGACACCAAAGGCGCTAGCTACCGAATAACCTATGAGAAGCGCAAAAAGTGCAGTTCCAAGGCCTGCGGTTCCGCCTAGGATTATTCCGACCACCAGAACAGATATCTCTATTCCAAGGCGCACGCGCCCTACGGGCCAACCGGTTCGGAAATGTATCGCGGTCATCCAACCGTCGCGCGGACCAGGTCCTAGACCGCATGTGATGTACAGGGCAGATCCAATTCCCACCAGCCAGATTCCAGAAAAAATGTAGGTGAGTTGGAGGAAGACATTTTGAGGATGGGGCATGAAATGAATTCCGATATCAATGGCCGAGGCGATGATCACAATATTGGCTAACGTGCCGAAGCCTGGCCTTTCTCTCAGCGGAATCCAGAACGCAAGCACAAGTGCGCTCACCACGAAGGTGGACTCGCCGACCGTTAACGGAGTTCGCGTTGAAATACCTTGGGCTAAAACTGACCAAGGAGCATTTCCTAATCCAGAAACAATCAAAAGGCTGTCACCAATTCCGAAGATGAAAAGACCAAAGCTTAAAATTGAGATCCGTTGCCAGTTGAGATCCCAACGATGAGCTGCAGTCCACGGGGTAGTTGGAACAGTGCGATGCGGCTTTAGACGCACAAAAAAATCTCTCACCTCAGAACGCTACACCATGCATGACCTACACTTCACGCATGTTCGTTGGCGTTGGAACCGTCATCAATGTCTTCGCAATCATTATTGGTGCGGCGCTTGGCGTTGTGATGGGAAATAGAATCCCAGACAAGATTCGCACACTGATGACCGATGTCCTCGGTGCAATAACTTTGATTGGAGCAGCTAGTGCGATCGCTGCGATGTGGAATCAGGATTTCATCGAACAAGTCCCTGATGGTTCTCCCATTCTCATCATTCTAGCTTCGTTGTTGCTCGGTGGAATTATCGGTTCGATCTTTAAGATTGAAGAACGCTTGGAGAATTGGGGAGTGAATTTAAAGTCCAGATTCGATAAAGGCGGAGAATCACGATTCGTTGAAGGCTTTGTCACGGCTTCGTTGATTTTCGCCATCGGGCCATTAGCAATTCTTGGAAGTATCAGTGACGGAATGGGAACTGGGATCGATCAATTAACCTTAAAAAGCACGCTTGATTTCTTTGCGGCACTTGCATTTGCTGCCGCATTTGGATGGGGAGTCGCACTCTCGGCCTTTCCAGTAGGTATCTACCAAGGCCTGTGGACTGCAGCTGGATTCGTCTTAGGGTCGATTCTGGCCGATTATCAAGTTAGTGCTATGACTGCAACGGGTGGAATCTTGCTATTGGGAATTGGCCTGAAACTTCTCAATATTAAATCAATTGCTATTGGAAATCTTTTGCCAGCTTTGGCTCTAGCGCCTTTGTTTGCATTTGCCGCGCAAACGTTTTAACAATCTTTAGAACTTCTTTGCATCAATGACGAAGCGATATTTCACATCGCTGGCAACAGTACGTTCGTATGCCTGATTGATGTAAGAAGGCTCGATAATTTCCACATCGCTGACAATGTTGTGGTCTCCACAGAAATCCAGCATTTCTTGTAGTTCGGGCATGCCACCGATCATCGAACCCGCAATTGATCTACGACCGTTGAGCATGGTGCCAGCGTTAATTGCGTAAGGTTTACCAGGAAGGCCGATAATTACTAGCGTTCCATCGGTGGCGAGAGTATTGAGGTACGGATCTAGATCAAGGTCGGCTGATACCGTATTTAAGATCAAGTCAAATTTCTTTGTTAGCGGCTTGTTCCAATCTTCCCCACTAGTTAGAACAAAATTATGCGCTCCCATAGCTCGAGCATCAGCTTCTTTACTTGCGCTATGAGATAAGACTGTAACTTCCGCACCCATCGCAGCTGCGAATTTAACGCCCATATGACCTAAACCACCAAGACCCATCACCGCCACCTTTGAACCTGGCCCTACTTTCCAATGCTTTATGGGCGAATAAAGTGTGATGCCGGCGCACAATAAGGGTGCAACTCCTGCGAGGTCTAAATTCTGGGGAATGTGTACTGCGTAACCTTCTTCAATAACGAAATAGTTTGAATACCCGCCAAACGCGATGGTCTGAGAATTCCTCTCGTATCCGTTGTAGGTACCGGTCATTCCCTCTAAGCAATACTGTTGCAATCCTTTGATGCAGTTGGAGCACTTGCGACACGAGTCAATGAAAACCCCAACACCGATACGATCACCAATTTTGAATTGTGAAACTTTACTTCCAATGTGCGTGACTCGTCCGGCGATCTCATGACCAGGAACCATGGGGAAGAGGGCCGTGCCCCACTCTTCACGAACTTGATGAATGTCAGAGTGGCAGATTCCCGCGTATTCAATTGTGAAACCTACATCGAATGGACCGAGATCTCGTCGTTCAAATTCATAAGGAACCAAAGCTGCTTTTGCTTCTAGCGCTGCATATCCACGAGTAAGAGTCATAGCTGTATTAAAGAGGTTTACGGGCAACTCAGCAAAAGATTGTTCTTAGTTGAAGGGCAGCGGATCGATTGACTGGTGCGCGGCACCTGAATTCCGCGCAGTAACTTTTCTCATGTGGTGGCGTCGACATAGCACTTCATATGCGACTTCATTAGACGCATTGGTATCGCCAACAACGACCTGTTCACCTTCGGTGACCATCGATCCACCAACAGTTCGCGCATTATGGGTAGCTCGCTCACCACACCAGCAGAGAGCTTCAACCTGCAGAGTGTGAACTCGATCCGCTAGCTCAACCAGACGGGCTGATCCGGGGAAAAGTTTCGTTCTAAAATCGGTCAGAATGCCGAAGGCATAAACATCAATGCCTAAACCATCGGCGATTCGGGCCAGCTGCTCTATTTGAATCGGAGCATAAAACTGCGCCTCATCGCAGATCACATAGTCAATTCTCTTCCCAGCAGATAGTTGATCAACAATGAATTTATGAAGGTCCATTTCTTCTGTTACTTCTAAAGCTTCAGAAGTCAATCCCAACCGGGACGATATTTTCCCCGACCCGGCTCGATCCCGATTGGTAAAGAGAATTCCAGCTCTGCCGCGACTATCGTGGTTATGGGCAGTTTGAAGTGCGAGGGTTGATTTTCCGCTATCCATCGTGCCGCAGTAATAAATTAATTCCGCCATCTTTTTTCCCGTTATCTATGCTTTCAATAGCGAGATAATCGAAACTTCAGGATGTTGCTCGCTGATAATCGAACGGCCTTTTAAGAATTCAATCTCGAGCATGAATAAATGCGCCACGACTTTTGCACCCGTAATACCGACGAGATCGTGGCAGGCCAACGCAGTTCCTCCAGTGGCTAGGACGTCATCTACGATAATGACGTTATCGTCCTTGCTGAGTAAATCCTTATGAAGTTCAAGCGCGTCAAAACCATATTCCAGGGCATATTCTTTTCGATAAACCTCGCGGGGCAATTTTCCCGGTTTGCGGACCGTAACAAATCCGATCTCTAGAGCTTTTGCGATCGCCCCTCCGAGAATAAAGCCTCTGCTTTCAATCCCAACGATTGCATCAATCCCGCGATTGAGGCCTCGAATGGAGCGCGCGAATTCATCGATTACTACCCCAAATCCAGGTCCATCAGCGAGAAGGGGAGTTATATCTTTAAAAAGAATGCCAGGTTTTGGGTAATCAGGAACATCTGCGATGAGTGAGAGCGCTCGATCGAGTGGAGTTTGGT
>CAZZMU010000025.1:0-8708 GCA_964655345.1 uncultured Clavibacter sp. | reverse complement strand
CCTGTGCTAAAAAGAAGAAAAAGGGCAGCAAGGGGCACGGCTAGCCATCTTGCTTTCATACCCTTTCGCAACATTGAAAAAGGTTAAAGGACAAACGAGAGTAATTCCAAGTAAAAATTGGTGTGTCTCAACAAAAAATGGGGTTTCTTCGCTTCGGAGTGAGAAAGGACACTCATAAATGCAGGGGTGTCCTTGTCGTGATTGAACTTTGCTTTTCGCTCTCAGAAAAACCCAAGTATCGAAAACCTTAAGAAAGTTTTAGCTACTTAACGACAGAGTATCCAGCTCTTTGCACAGCAAGCTCAATAGATTCTTGTGAGATTTCGGCTTCGGATTCAACCATAACGTTCGCTTTTTCGGCACTGGCGATAACTTCTGTAACTCCAGGTATTGTCAGGATTTCACTTGTCACTCGTCCTTCACAATGCCCACATGTCATGCCCTTGATTTCGAATATCTTATTCATTAAAACTCCCCACTTCTGTTTCTAGATTTATAAAGTTTATCAATTCTTTAATGTTCAGATCACTAGTTCTAACAGGTGCCTTATCAGCTGGAACCGTCTAAATTATGCACCCATATAAAAGTTCTAATTCCGGACGTGCTCCTAGTGAAGTTCTTCACGTCACACCTTAGATTCCCGTGTGTAATTTCTTAGTAGTAGAGCCATGCCCGTTAAGTCATAAGATTACCTGGTATCTTTAGGTCATGTTGGGGACAAGATACGGGGTTGCGAAATTCGCAAGTGCCCTCGCACTCATCCTCACGGTTTTTTCAGCTGGAATCGTAATCAGCCACCAATGTCAGTCTGAGAAAGTGTCCAGCTCTTCCATTATTTCTCATCACGAGCAAGTCGTTAATTCAACAGATTCTCTAGCCAAGACGGGCTCAATAGCAGCGAAAGCTTGTGCCACCTTATTTTTCATCGTTTTACTCGTTGGGCGAAAGTACCTCAGCCAGAAAATTCAAATAGTTCGCACCAAATTAAGAATTCAATTGCATCTCGCACGCTTAGCCCTGCCACGACCACCAAATTTCCATAACTCCCTCTCTCTTTCTCAGTTAGGCATAATTCGAATCTAATCCTCAACTCGTCGACGAACAAATAAATTCACCCACGAGTAAAGGATTTTATTAATGTTTAAGAAAGTTATTGCTTCAGTTTTCATTTTTGCTTCAATTTCATCTGCACAACCAGCACTAGCAACTTCACACGCCAAGACCCTAAGTAACCTGGGCATGGACGAGATTATGTTCGCTCAATCGATGATTCCTCACCATGAACAAGCCCTTCAGTTGGCTCAACTAGCGCTGAAGAACAGTACGAATAAAGAGGTTATTGCTCTATCTAAATCAATCATTTCATCACAAGGAAAAGAAATTACCCAGATGAAGTACTGGTTGAAGGCAACTAATTCTCCACTATCGATGGGCCACGATATGGGAATGGCAGGGATGCTTTCTCAGCGCCAAATTACCCAATTAGGAAAACTCAAAGGTCCTAAATTCGACAAGTCATTCTTGCAATCTATGGTTGCTCATCATCAAGGTGCCTTAGAGATGGTGATCTTGCTCAAGAACACCAAGAATGCAGAGGCCAAGAAGTTAGCATCGGATGTCGTGAAGGCTCAGTCAGCCGAGATTTCTTCAATGATGAAGATGATTTCTAAGCTCGCCTAATGCGGGGTTGAACCCAGATGAAACGCTTAATTCTTTCGATGTTGGCTATTGCCATCTTCCTTAATCCGCTCCAAGCCTCTGCAGCTCCGACGGTTGCGGCTGCTCAAAAAGAGGTAGATAGGTTGAGGACGTTGGCCGCCACAAAGTATGAAGCTGCAAACGAAGCAACCATCAGAATCAAGCAACTAGAGAATCAGACCGCCGCACTGCAACTAGAAGAAGCAAAAGTGAAAAAGAAGCTCAAAGCTTCCAGTGACACTCTTGCAAAGATTGCAATTGCGAATTACAAAGGGACGGGAATGGGTCAGTCTTTCGAATTACTATTCTCTACAGACCCTAAAAAATACCTTTCAGATATCTCCGTCATAGAAATTGTTTCGAGAGATTACGCTAAGAAATTAGCAGAATATGCAACAACAAAACAGCAACTTCAAGCAGCTCAGCTTGTTGTTTCAGATAAGACCACTCTTTTGAAAATAGAGAAAGCCAAGTTGAACAATGAAGTTGCCGCAGCTAATGCGGCACTTGCTAAGGCAGAAAAAATACTTAATTCACTCAAAAAGGAAGATAGAGCAAAGCTTGCACTCCAAGAAGCTGCAAGAGAAAACAAAATCCTAAACGACTCAAAGAAATACGCTTCGAAATACACAGGAGATGGCTCCCGAGGCTCGATTGCTCTGAAGTTTGCCCTTCAACAAATCGGAGATGTCTATGTATGGGCTGCAGCTGGACCTACCCGATGGGACTGTTCAGGATTAACCATGAGGTCTTATCAGGCAGCAGGTGTCTCGCTTCCGCACTCTTCAAGAATACAATTTAGCTACGGAAAGTCTGTTTCATTCTCGTCACTGAAGCCCGGGGATTTGCTCTTCTTCGGCAAGCCAATTAGCCACGTATCAATTTATATGGGTGGCGGAAAGATGGTTCAAGCTCCTAGGCCAGGCAAGAAGGTTGAAGTAGTGCCACTTACAAGAATGTTCGGTGCTAAACCATTCGTCGGAGCTCGCCGCTTATGACTCCGAAGAACATTTTCTCCTCTCTATTGGTGACTGTGCTTTTATTCCAGGCCCTAGTGGTTCCAAATGGAGCATTTGCCAACAAACATAAACCCACGCTTGCGCAGATTGAAGCAGCGAAAAAAGCGGAATTAGAGAAGAAGCGTCTCGCCGATGAAGCACTCAAACGCCTTGCAAAAGCAAAAGGAAATCTTAGGGCACTGACTGCTATCGCAAAGGCTGCCGATTTGAAGTATCAGAAAGCTAAGTTGGATTTAGATATAGCAGTAACGCAAGCCAAGGCGGCACTTGAGTCGTTTCAAGAGGCATCTGCAGCAGTCTCGGCAACACATAAGGAGATTGGGAAACTTGCAGTAAATGCATATGTTTCTGGAGGAGGTCTCAGTGATTTAGAGGCTGTATTGAGCGCTTCTGGGCCGCAGGAAATGATGGACCGACTTTCGACTTTAGAAAACCTTGGTTCAGGAAACAAGACGGCATTAAAGAGATTTAAAGCAGCTGAGGTTGTAGCCCAAAGTGCGAAAGTTAAGGCCGATATTGCCAAAGAGAATCAAAGGATTGTTACCGAAAGAGTTGCAGCTGCGAAAAAAGAGGCAGATGACGCAAAAGCAGAACAGCAGAAGGAAGTAGACAAACTTCAGGCTGTTCAAGATAAGTTGCAAAGAGATTTGGCATCTGCGAAGAAAGTTCGAATCACGCTTGAGCAAAAGCGCCAGCTTGCCATTTTGGAAGAGACTCGCTCCAATGAAGCGAGCAAAGTAAAAAATCAGGCAAAAGTTTGGAAAACTGGTGGCCCTCAAGGAAGAAGCTCGTCCCGAACCACTGAAGCTCAACGTCTGAAAGCAGTCGAATTTGCTAAGCGACAGGTTCTTGCAAAGAAACCTTACATCTGGGGAAGCGAGGGACCTAATTCCTTTGATTGCTCAGGACTTGTATATGCAGCTTACAAATATGCAGGGTTAGGTTGGCCGAATTGGGACCGTCTCAACTCAGGGTTGTATTACACATATACAAAACAGATTCCGATATCGGAAATTCAGCCAGGTGACCTGCTCTTCTACTCATATAAAGGAACTATAAGCACCATTCACCACATGAGTATCTATGCAGGTAACGGAATGATGTGGGAAGCACGTTCAACTGCGACGGGGTTGAAATATTCAAGCATATATAGCGTGGACGGCATGATGCCTTATGCGGGAAGGGTTTGATACAACTCACTTAATTCTTTTAGCAATTTAAGAATAGACTCAGAGGAGAGCCGAGTTTCTTCAATTGTAATTAGTCGATTAACACTTACGAAGGGCGAAGAAATGAAAAGAAGAGACTTTATTAAATTGAGCGCAGTGGCTGGTGGAAGCCTACTCGCTTCAAATTGGCTTCTCGAAACTGAATTTGCAAATGCTGCAAGTAATGAAATTGCATCTAAGGACGGAATTCTGCAATTAACTTTGGTCGCAGACGAGAAGCTGATTAAGTACGGAAATACAACACGTTGGGCCATGACATATAACGGAATTTTCCCCGCTCCTACATTACGAGCAAACCCTGGCGATACGCTAAAAATCACACTAGTTAACAAGCTCAATCAAGCTACCAATCTGCACACACATGGGCTCCACGTCTCTCCAACAAAAAACAGCGATAACCCCCTTGTCATGGTCGCTCCGGGAGAGACATTCAATTATAAAATTAAGATTCCGCTCACCCAAAAAAGCGGAACATTTTGGTATCACCCACATCACCATGAACTCTCTGCAGGTCAGGTTGCTTCAGGACTTGCTGGAGTCCTTGTCGTTGGAGATGCCCTAGACCAGAAACCAGTAATCAAAAACTCAACCGAACGCATCATCGTTCTTGCGGACCCAAGAATCGGAAAGACATCAGCAGTAGCAGCAACATCCGGCATGGACTTAATGCACGGGCGAAGTGGTCCTAATACTTTGATAAATGGCGAATTAGTCCCAGCATTCAGTGCTGTGGGTTCTACACCAGAGCGATGGAGAATTGTGAACTCATGCGTTTCGCAGTACCAAGCTATCTCTATCCCCGGAGCTGAAGTTTTCCAAGTTTCATCCGACAGTTCCCGTCTCTCTAAGGTGATGAGAACTAATCAAGTGACGCTTACTCCAGGTCAGCGGACAGAATTGATTATCTCTGCTCCAAAGGCTGGCATCTACAAAGTACAAAATGGTCAACAGGAACTTGCCAAAATTGAATTCAATTCAGCAACTAAATCAGTGACTCCTCAAGAGCTCCTCCCACTTTCAAAGATAAGCAAGATAGATAAAAGGCGCACAATCACCATTGAGGGAAGTGGAATGGGCATGATGGGTGGCATGAAGCACGAAGCCGCCTTCACCTTCGATGGAAAACCATTCGACCCAAAACGAATAGACCAAAGTGTGAAGTTCAATACGACTGAAGAATGGACTCTAATAAACCCATCTTCGATGGACCACCCATTCCACCTTCACGCATGGCCTTTCCAGGTGGCAAATGATGGTTCTGGAAACTTTCTCGACGGCTGGCACGACACAGTGAATCTTCCATCGGGCAAAACCGTAAAGATTCGAATTCCATTTGTAGATATATCCGGAACCACGGTTTATCACTGCCACATCTTGGACCACGAAGATGCGGGAATGATGGGCATAGTCAAGGTTAGTTAGAAACTAAGAATCGAGTACGAGATGGCAAGTTTAAATTCAACTCAATCCCAGGGCTACACCTGCCCTATGCATCCAGAAATTCAAAGTCAAACACCTGGGCGATGCCCGTTGTGCGGAATGTCGTTAGAACCCGTCATAAAGACTGATGGAGAAGATTTTGGTCAAAAAGAACTTAAAGAGATGTCCTTCCGATTCTGGGCTTCACTTCCCTTGTCGTTAGTGGTCCTCATTTCGATGCAAGTTCACCTTCCAATGTCTTTAGATACACCGATTAAGTATCTCCAATTGCTCTTAGCGGGAATCGTGGTCTATGCGCTCTCATTCCCTATCCATCGCTGGGCTTTGGATTCACTGAAAAATAGATACCTCAATATGTGGACTCTAATTGGAATTGGCGTAAATGCTGCATATCTATTTTCTGCGGTTGCAACCTTGTTTCCATCCACTATTCCGATGGAATTCCTCGATGCGGGCAAAACCCCAAACTACTTTGAGGCAGCATCAGTCATTTGCACTCTCACGCTTTTGGGTCAGGTCTTTGAGCTCAAGGCACGGGCAAGTAGCGGTGCAAGCATTAAGGGTCTTCTGAAACTCACAAGCGATAAAGCGTGGCACATAAATTCCAAGGGCGAAGAAGAGCAGGTTAGTCTCAGTTCGATTCAGATTGGTGACTTATTACGTGTAAAGCCAGGTGAGCAGATTCCAGTAGATGGAGTTGTGACTCATGGATTCACCTCGATTGATGAATCCATGATTTCTGGTGAGCCAATTCCAGTTGAAAAACAATTAAATGACAGGGTCATCGCTGGAACCTTGAACACCAACGGCTCAATTGACATACGTGTTGAAGTTTTAGGTTCTGAGACGCTACTTTCTCGAATAATTGAAATGGTGTCGGCGGCTCAGCGAACGAAAGCTCCGATGCAGAAGTTGGCCGACAAAATAGCTAACTACTTTGTCTCTGTTGTCATTCTTCTTGCAGTGGCAACATTCATCGGTTGGGGGCTTTTGGCTCAAGAGAACTCATGGGGTTTTGGATTTATTAATGCAATATCCGTTCTCATAATTGCATGCCCGTGTGCACTTGGATTAGCCACTCCAATGTCAGTCATGAACGGCACTGAATTAGGAGCAAGAAATGGAGTTATTTTCAGGGATGCATCAGCCATTGAACAGCTATCTAAAGTCGACACAATTGTTATTGATAAAACAGGAACTCTTACAGTCGGCAAACCAGTAGTCACAGATGTCATAACCCTTTCGGAATACACCGCCGAGAAAATCATTGAGTTAGCTGCTTCTGCGAATGGTGCAAGCGAGCACCCATTGGCAAAATCTCTTCATGCTTATTCTATGGAACAGCACATTGGAACAGTAGGGATTGAAAGATTTGAAGCCATTCCTGGATACGGAGTTTCAGCCCGCATCAACGGTGCAGAAATACTTGTTGGAAATAAAGATTTAATGGTTTTGAATAATGTTAAATTCGAAACTGGAATCGCAACTTCAAGCTTCGGCAAGACTGAAATGTATGTGGCTTCAGATAAAAAAGCGATGGGCGTTATTTATTTTGATGATGCCATTAAGTCCACCACATTAGAGGCTGCTAAGGAACTTCGACAATTAAAAAAGACTTTGGTTATGGCAACTGGAGACTCACAATCATCCGCCGAGAAAATTGCTGCTTTGGTGGGAATTAAGGAATACCGAGCCGGCATGAAGCCTGCAACCAAGTATGAACTCATTCGAGAATTGCAGGCTAAGGGTCGATTTGTGGCAATGGCAGGCGACGGGGTTAATGATGCTCCTGCACTAGCTCAAGCAAATGTTGGTATAGCAATGGGAACAGGCTCTGATGCAGCTATTGAAGCCGCAGAAGTCACCCTAGTATCAGGAGATTTACGAGGCTTGGCTTCAGCTATCAAAACTTCTTCTGCAACTGTCAGAAATATGAAGCAAAACCTCTGGTTTGCCTTTGGTTACAACGGCCTCAGCATCCCTATCGCCGCAGGCTTGCTCTATCCAACCTTCGGTTTGTTGCTCTCACCAACAATAGCCTCTGCGGCCATGAGTCTTTCTAGTGTGTCAGTGATTCTGAATGCAATCAGATTGAGAAATGTCAGAAGTTAAACCACGTAAACTTCCAAGAAAAGAGACAAAAATGAAAATTAGAACTTTGCTAAGTGCACTACTCATTACAATCGGACTCATTCAGTTTCCGGCACAAGCTGCCACTTTTGACTCGGTGTCACATATCCATAATATTAAAGTTGACGGTTCACGCATTCTTTTGGGAACTCATGAAGGACTTTACTTATATGAAGGTCCAAACAAAATGAAAAAGCTCGGCAGTGAGAATTTTGACGTTATGGGTCTGGCAGTATCGAGTGGCAAAATTTATGCGAGTGGCCACCCAAACGCAGGCTCAAAATTTCCGGCACCTGTTGGATTGATTTCTTCTACAGACAATGGCAAGTCATGGAATCTGATTTCCTTACAGGGAAAGGTAGATTTCCATATGCTGGAAGTGTCAGGTAAAGAAATATATGGAGCGGACTCACAAAGTGGCAACCTTATGTACTCATCTGACAGTGGAAAGAAGTGGGTAAGTCTTGGTGCAGCGAAATATCAAGATATAGCAATGTCTTCTCCCAAGATTGCTTTTGCAGTTCTTGGGAAGAAAATCGTAATGACCAAGAATGCCTTTAAGTCCACGACTGAAATTAAGACAGATTTCGATGCCCAGACTGTAGAGACTATTGATTCAGGGCTTTATGCATCATCTGGAAAAACTCTGTACCACTCTTCTGATTTAGGTAAGAAGTGGGTTGCTGTTTCAACATTTAAGGACCAAATATCAGTTGTAACAGCTTCCAACAGCTCGATCGTTGTTGTTGCTGGTTCTTCAATTCTGGTTTCAAAAGATAAGGGAAAGACGTTTAAATAAGCCGACTTTATCAAGCAGGATAAATCTAGTTCGGTTAAAGTCGTCGGACTGCATCCCATGCAGGATTCTTTTGAGAAGTCGCATGTCGGACACTTAATTCTTGCCAGATTATCCATTTCAGAAGCATAGAGAAAACTCTCGAAGTACGTGGAGCACTTCATCTCTAAGGCAATATTCTGCCCGCAGAGTTGCCCGCTTGCCCGCAGAGTTGCCCGCTTGCCCGCAATTTTGCCCTTAAATAAATCCAAATTCACTTTAATTACGGTAAAGACTTCGACAAGAAAGCTACGCATGAAGGAGCTGGCCCCGCACATTTCTATGCGAGGCCAGCATGTTGTAAAGAAGAGTCGCCCTATAAGCCGGAATTTTCCTGCACGATTTTTGGTGGACATT
>CAZZMU010000024.1:0-8935 GCA_964655345.1 uncultured Clavibacter sp. | reverse complement strand
CCATCACTACGGGCGCTCCTGCAAGTGCGGGACTGAGCACCGCCATCATCGCTGGCTTCATAGCCGCACTTTTTGGTGGATCTAACTTCCAAGTTTCTGGTCCCACTGGTGCGATGACTGTGGTTCTCGTTCCCATAGTTGCGACCTACGGTTTAAACGCGTTACCAGCCCTAGGAGTGACTGCTGGGCTCATCATCATTGCACTAGCAATATTTCGTCTCGGTCGGTTCATAGATCAAGTTCCGTTGCCCGTCATGGAAGGTTTTACGCTAGGAATCGCCTTAATAATTGCGCTCCAACAAATTCCTCTGATATTCCAAATTCCAAAGGCGCCCGGAACTCATACTGTCTCTGTTGCTATAGAAACTTTGCGAACAGCTTTGAATCAGAACATTCATTGGATCTCTATCTTCCTAGCTCTTGGCACGCTGATTCTTAAACGAATATGGCCACGTATCAAGAAATTACTCAGAATTACTGCACATATACCTGCCAGCGCAGTAGCAGTCTTTGTTCTCTCAACCTTCTCGTACATTCTTCATCTCGATGTCACTCGAATTGGGGAATTACCTCGATCATTAGAATTCAACTTTTCATTTTCATTTCCCGATATTCCACTAGCAAAGTTCATCTACGCTGCGCTGGTGATTGCAATGTTAGGCGCAATTGAATCGCTGTTATCCGCCCGTGTTGCAGACGGAATGGCGCATCAAGAGATTGATCATGAACAACCAAAACATCAACCTAATAAAGAGTTATTTGGGCAAGGACTAGCCACAATTGCTTCGGTCTTTTCGGGTGGATTGCCCGCAACGGGCGCTATTGCTCGCACCAGCGTTAATGTTCACTCTGGAGCACGAACTCGTCTCGCCGCGATGGTTCACGCGATTTTTCTCTTACTTGTGGTGCTGATCTTCGCACCCATAGTTTCGATTATTCCAACATCGGTTCTAGCTGGCGTCCTTCTTGGGACATCGCTACGAATCGCAAATCCCACGAGTGTGAAGGAAGCGCTTCACACTACGGGCTCGCAGCGTTTGGTCTACGCCGCAACGGCGCTGGCAGTTCTCTTCATTGATCTAATTTGGGGAGTTGTTATTGGACTTACCATTGATTATGCATCAAAACAGATTCAACGACTAAGAAACCAAAGCTAAATTTCGTTGCTATAACGGCAGAACTACAAAAATCGCAGTCAGCGTCACTGCAAGAAGTGCAGATTGGGCCAATATAGTCAGCGCAGTCTTGCGATCTGCTTTCCGATCTTCTGGACTTTGAACTCGGGAAAGATCGCCCAATGTGCCGAGATTAAAAGTTCCCATGAATCCATAAGCCAGACAGAACTTCTTACGAGACTGAATAAACCCGACGGAAAAGACCATAAGTGGAGCGAAGAGTCCCCAACGCGAAGTTGTGGGTGCGTTACTTCCAATCAAACCCGCTGCAGTAGAAACTGTAAGAAAAACTCCTAGCAGGGCAACAAATTGACGTCGGCGAACTTCAGCTTTCCCTAGATTGCAAGTGCCAGGAACGTATGAATACGACATCAGAACGCCTCTTCTTTTTCTTCGTCATCAATCCACGTTGAGTCAATCGCATCTTGTTTCTCGATCCACGAAAGGAAAGTCAAAGCGCCCTTTGCAGCAACGACGAGCAGCGTGACTAAAGCTGCAATTCTGCGAATGGCCTTGATCATGAACTAAGAGTAGTTGAGTTAAGACAATCTTTCCAAAGCAGCCATCGCGGCGTTGTGGCCCGCTATACCGCTCACCGCACCCCCACGATGTGCCCCGGATCCGGCAAGCAAAATTCGCTGGCTAGAAGTTTCGACGCCCCATTTTCGATGATCGTCGTCTTTTTTCCACGGAAACTGCAGATCGGTATGGAAAATATTTCCACGTGGAAGTCCCAGAGCAGATTCCAACTCATGCGGAGTTTTAACTTCAATACAAGGAGCGCCATGCGAATCAAGAGCCAGATAATCCTGGATCGGTCTCTTCAAATAATCGTTCAGACCCGCAAGAGTCCGCTTTACCACCTCTCTTTTGACTTCATCATGATTTACGTCGAAGAGAGTAGCTGGAAGATGAAGTGCAAAAAGCGTCAAGGTATGAAAACCATTATTCTGAAGTTCAGGAGAGAGAATTGAATTATCAGTAAGAGTGTGACAGTACATTTCAGATGGTATTTCAGTAGGGATTTTTCCCGCACTCGCCTCTTCAAAGGCGCGCTCGAGTTGAAAATAGCTTTCATTGATATGAAATGTCCCTGCGAAAGCGATACTCGGATCTACTCCACTCTTCAACTCGGGCAATTCACGAACCACCATATTAATTTTCAATTGACATCCATCAAGATGTGAAGGCGCTTTTATGCCGGCAATTTCCTCAAGAACTCGCGGTGCACAATTAGCCAGAGCTAGTTTTCCCTCAAAATCAGATGAGGTTCCATTCGGGCCGGTAGTTCTAACTATTACTCCAGAGGAACTTTCGTTAATCTGAATAACTTCCTGGCTAGTAAGTATGTCGACACCTAATTCACTGCAGCGTCGTTGTAATTCGGTGATCAGAGCTCCCATACCGCCACGGGGAACTTTCCATTCGCCGGTTCCATTTCCAATCAAGTGATAAATAAAACAGATATTTGCAGCCACACTATTGGCACTTGTAAAAGTTCCAATCAAGCCATCCGTTAAAACGACACCTTTGACCAAATCGTCGAAGAAATTATCATGTAAAGCCTGAGCAAGTGGATTTTCTACGAGCTCCACCCATGTCAACGGATCAACTAATTCTCGAATCTCGCTCTCCGTTGGAAGTGGTTTCAGTAGCGTGGGGGCAACTACTTGAGCAAAATCCAATACTGATCCATAAAAGTTCTGCCACGAGATTGCATCTTCATCTCCACCAGTTAGATCTTTAAACGATTGTGCGGTCTCTTCATCAAATATTCGATTTACTAATAGGCCTTTGTCTCCTTCATCATCGAAGTAAGGAGTGTAAGACGATACCGCACGACTAAGTGTCTGAAAGTTGAGTCCAAGATCAGAAATAATTTCATCAGGTAGTAAAGCAACCAAATACGAGTACCGAGAAAGTTTTGCTTCGACGCCAGAAAAAGCTTTTACGCTGGACGTCGCGCCACCAAGAACTTCGTTTTTCTCAAGAACGACTACTTTCTTTCCTGCTTGAGCAAGATAGCACGCGGCAACGAGTCCGTTATGGCCACTACCGACGACGATAGCGTCATACGATTTCATTGATTACCTCGAAATTATTAGACGCTACGCAATATTCGATCAAATGCTTCAGAAATAATTTCTGGACTGGTTCCATAATTAAGTCGAGCAAATTGCGTATGTCTTGGGCCGTACATAAAACCGCCTTTGAGCGCTACTTTTCCACGCTCAATGAGAGTCTTAGTTGGATCTTCACCAAGTTTCAGTTCAGATAAATCAAGCCAAGCGAGGTATCCAAAGTCAGGGATGCGATATTTGATGGCCGGAATCTTTGTATCTATTAGGTTCCTGATGAGTTGTCGATTTTCGTTTAAGGAATTGATGACTCCGTCCAGCCAAGAAACAGAGTCTCGGAATGCGGCCGTTGCAGCGACCGCACCAAAGAGCGAGGCACGGAAAGCCACAGACATCGGCATCGAATTAATCGTTTCTTTTATCTTTGGTGAGTTTGTGAGGATGACCGCACACTTCAATCCTGCGAGATTAAATCCTTTACTCGCACTTGTGACCGTAATTCCAATCTCACGTGCATCATCGCTAACAGCCAAAAAGGGAGTGAAATCTTTTCTATTGAAAACTAGTGGTCCATGTATTTCATCGCTTATTATGTATACGCCATATTTCTTAGCCAGGCTAGCTAGTCTTACAAGCGTTTCCCGGTCGAAAATAACTCCCACTGGGTTGTGCGGATGGCAGAGAATATGGACTTTGACTCCACCTTGATACTCGCGTTCGATGCCTTCAAGATCTAAAGTAAAAGTTGCATCGGGACCGTATTCTCCAGAAGTTAAGAGCGGCACATCTACTAAAGTCGCGCCAACTTCTGCAATCCAACGCCACATATTTTCATAGACGGGTGAATTCAGGAGTACTTTTTGACCAGGTTTAATTAATGTTCGAATTACTTCAACTGTTCCAACTCCGACGTCAGTCGCAATTCTCATTTGTGAGACATCGACATCCCAATTCCATAAAGTTTTCGCAAAATCTCTGAACGCCTCAAACATTTCTGGAAACGGTCCGAGATAACCTGTGTCTGAGCGCTCGATCATGTCGATCAACGCGCTCTTTATGGGTTCGGCGATGGGAAAGTCCATCTCAGCAACTGGTAACGGCAAGATATCCGAGGGAAAATCTCGCCATTTTGAACTTTTACGTTTCCTCAGTTCATTGAGCGCTAACGCACGGACGACTTCGGCCATAAAGCGCAGTATGCCACTAGTGAGAAGCGTTAATCCAACATGTTGCATTGCCTGGAATACTCAAGATTCCACGCTCAAGAGTCACGTCATGGCTGGAAGCCAGCAACAACTCCCCTGCAATTTCAATCTCGTGAACCTTGTCAGTTGTGTTGGCCACAAGCACAAAATTTGGTTCGCGACGAAAAATCAGAACGCCATCGACGGACGGCAACCAGGTGATTGCTTCTGAAACATCGTAGAGATCAGATTGTTGGAGCGCGGGATGATGTGATCGAATTTTCAGACTCTCTTTATAGAGCGTCAAAAAGCTGGCGTCATCGACTTTTTGAACCTCAACAGAAATTTCGCGCCACGATTCTGGGATTGGTAACCAAGGTTTTCCAGATGTGAATCCACATGACTTTTCGCGGTTCCAAGGAATCGGAACGCGCGCACCATCTCTGCCTTTATCCGCTCCTTTGGTGCGAAAAAAGACCGGGTCTTGTCGTGCGCTGTCTGGGAGTGAAGCATCTTCCAATCCAAGTTCTTCACCTTGAAAAATATAGATTCCACCTGGCAGAGCATGAGTCAAAAGCGCCATAGCACGAGCTTTTCGCGCACCAAGATCGCCGCCACCGAGTCGAGTTACCAATCGTGGCGAATCATGATTACACAGTACCCAGGTTGGTGGAGCGCCAACTTCCGAGACTTCATTAAGAGTTTTATCGACTGCGCTCTTGAGGAATTCTGAGTTCCATTCGGCAATCAGAAAATCAAAATTAAATATTTGATGAAGCTCATCATGCCGCACATATCGAGTAGCGCGAGAACTAGGATGAACCCACGCTTCTGCAACACTCATGCGATCATCACCGTATCGATCGAATATCTGGCGCCATTCTCGGTAAATCTCATGAACACCTTCACGATCGAAGAATGGAACATCTGAAAGCAACGCTTCTCGTTCATCTCGTGGCATATCGCTCACATCTAAGCGAAGCGCTCGGGTCAAACCCTCAGGATTGTGATGATCTTTGAGAATTTCATCTTTGGCTAAGCCATGGGCAACATCAATCCGAAAACCATCCACGCCTTTATCAAGCCAGAAGGTCAAGGTTCTTTGGAAATCGAGTTTTACATCGGCATTCTTCCAATTGAGATCCGCTTGAGTTGAATCAAAAAGATGGAGATACCACTGTCCTAATTTTCCGTCTTTTTCAACAATTCGAGTCCATGCCGGCCCGCCAAAAATAGAGTTCCAATTATTTGGTGGAATTTCACCGGAGACTCCACGGCCGTCATAAAAGTGAAAGCGAGCGCGTGCAGGAGAACCAGGATCTGCTAAAAGCGCTTCTTGAAACCATACGTGCTCGGTTGAGAAATGGTTTGGGACGATATCGACAATAATTCTCAAATCTCGCGAGTGAGCTTCACGGATGAGTTGGTCGGCATCACTCATTACGCCAAATCGAGGGTCGACATCGCGCGGATCAGCAACATCATAACCACCATCATTATTTGGGGATCGATAAAAAGGACTCAGCCAAATTGCATCAATACCCAACTCTTTTAAGTAATCGAGTCTCGAAATTACTCCGCGCAGATCACCTTCACCATCTCCATTGGTGTCTTGGAAAGAGCGCGGATAAACCTGATAGATGGCAGCGTTTCTCCACCATTTTTTTGACTGAATCTTTGAAGAGTCCTTCACAAAACGCTTCCTAGTCCAGCCTTCGGGTTGAATTTCTCACGACAAGTGTTGTGGGCAATGTAAGTGAATGAGATTCACTCTTGGGAGATTTCAAACGTTCCATGATTGACCAAGCTGCCATCTCGCCCATTAATTGAACTGGTTGTTCGATAGTCGTGAGATCTGAGAATTCAGCCATTTCATGGCCGTCAAAACCAATGATGGAGATGTCATCGGGAACTTTCAGCCCATTTCTCCTAATCGCCTGAAGTGCACCGAGAGCCATCTCATCTGATTGGGCGAATATCGCCGTGGGGCGATCGGGTCTGGCAAGCAGGTCATCCATCGCGCGACTCGCGCCATGCATAGTGAAATCTCCGTAAACCTCACGCGATGGTTTCCATTCCAATCCACTTTCTGCAAGAACTTGCATAAAACCGTTGCGCCGATCTTGCGGAACGCTAAAGCCAAAAGGATCATCTGGACGTCCAGACAGTAAACCAATTTTCTTGTGACCAAGGTTCACTAAATGTTGGGTTGCAGTTCTTGCCCCGGCAACATCATCAATGGCGACGCTTGAGCATTGAGCATGATGCATGCCTACAAGTGCGATGGGGATTCCTAGACCTAGCATTGATTCAAATTCTTCTTCAGTAGGCGGGAGACTTATAACCACTAACGCATCGACTCGACCTTTGAGCAGTTGATGTTGAAAAAGTCTTTCGCGCCCTTTCATTTGGGAAAAGTTATAAAGCAAAAGATCAAGTCCGGCTTCTCTCAAAGCTTGCTCAGCGCCATTGATTACTTGAGCGAAATACCACCGTGAAATATATGGAGCGACAACTCCGACGGAATTTGTACGTCCGAACATTGCTTTTGCCGAACCTTGCGGAATCGGATACTTAAGTTTGTCGGCAGCATCAAGAATTTTCTTGCGAGTTTCTGGATTTACATGATGCAATCCGCGCAACGCGCGAGAGACTGTGGCGATAGAGACTCCCGCTTCTGTGGCAACTTCCTTGATGCCGATTGCCATGGAACTCTTTTCACCCCTTTCGCTGGAAGACTAAGTTTTGCCGCTGCAAATTGCTGCAAGCGGCTAAAAATAGACTGCAAAACTGAAAAAGACCAGAGGCTTGTCCTGCTACCTTCGCCTCTATGGGTGGTTCCACGAGCGCGTCGCTGAGTGTTTCGAAGAAGGCTGCTCGTGCAATAACGCAGATCAATCCAAAGTTCGAACTTGTGATCAAAAGCTCTGGTCTATGTACGCTCGGAATCACAAGGGGAAAGTCCAGGGCACGTGAGAGTAATTTTGCCGCCCTTGCTTCATCAATTTTGTCTCAACAGCTCTCTACAAAAGCAGCTGCAACAATCATAAGTCGCGTAGAAGATCTATCGGGAGGAAAACTCCAAGCCACAAAGATTGCATCGCTAACATCGCAACAACTTCGTAACGCTGGTTGTTCACATGCAAAGGCTCGTTCAATAACACAGTTAGCCCATGCAGCGGTTGAAGGTGAAATCCCAATCTCTTCCTTACATCGGTTAAGCGACGAAGAAATCATGGAGCACCTGCTTCCACTTTTTGGAATCGGGCGTTGGACGGTTGAGATGTTCCTTATGTTCCAACTGGGAAGACCGGATATCTGGCCTGTGGGGGATCTTGGAGTACGGCGGGGATGGGAGAAAATTCATCGCATGCGCACAGAGATTGAACCGCAAAAACTTGAGAAATTAGGAGCTGTATACGCTCCATATCGAAGTCATGTGGCCTGGTATTGCTGGAGAGCGCTAGAAGTTCTCTAGCTTCAGCTTACTTCTCGTTTTTCTTCTCTTAACTCTTAGGTTCCAAGACCAGAGCAACGGAATTTATACACCAACGTTGATCAGTTGGAACTGCATAGCCTTCTCCTTCAAAAACATGGCCTAAATGTGAACCACACGATGCACAACGAACCTCTGTGCGGATTCGAGGCGCTAGTGATCGATCTTCCAGCAGAACCACAGCATCTGCTTCGGTTGGAGCGTAAAAAGAGGGCCAGCCACATCCTGAGTGAAACTTAGTTTCGCTTCGGAAAAGCTCAGCGTTACAAGCCTTGCACTTATAAACGCCGATTGACTCAGTTTCGTAGTACTTACCAGTGAAGGCGACTTCAGTTCCGGCTTGACGAAGAACATCAAACGAAAGCGGGTCTAACTCGCTTTTCAATTTCTCATCATCAAGCTGCACTGGAAAAGGTTTTCCAGTCTGGGGATTGATTTTTGGAAGATCAGAACCTGGTTGCATCGTAAGCACCTTTCACTCCTACACTCATTACTTGACCGCAGGGAATGCGATTCCTGTAGTGGAATGGCAGTCATATCCGTTGGGATTCTTTTCTAGATAACGTTGGTGATATTCCTCGGCAAGCCAATAAGTATGCGGCGCTGCTTCCTGAATTTCTGTCACGATCTCGCCAAACCCTTGTCGACGCAGTTCATCGTTATAAATCTCCCGAGTGTTGACCGCAGCAATCATCTGCTCCTCACTCGTTGTGAAGATCGCACTTCGATATTGGGTGCCGATATCCCCGCCTTGTTTGTTGAGTGATGTTGGATCGTGCATCGTCCAAAATTCTTCTAACAATCTTTGATAAGAAATGAGCGCTGGGTCGTAAACAACTTCTACAGTTTCGGCATGATTAGTGGTTCCAGTGCATACTTGTTCATATGAGGGCGATGGTCGAACTCCACCCATGTACCCAACAGAAGTCGAAATGACACCTGGTAATTTCCAGAAACGTCGCTCAGCGCCCCAGAAACATCCCGTTGCAAAATATGCGCGTT
>CAZZMU010000023.1:0-8945 GCA_964655345.1 uncultured Clavibacter sp. | reverse complement strand
CTCGGCCCGCTTCCCCTGGCTCAACAATCGAAGTCGAGACCGTTCACCCCCGCGTTAACGTGGATTAGAAGCTGAAGGAGAATTGTACGTCACGTTGAACAGCGAAAAAAACCCGATTATTCCCAGAATCTGTGTTCACTCCAGGTAGATCAGGCAGAGTGAATCTTGATTTTAATCGCTGTAAGTAAGGGTAATTACCTCTTCAAAAGTGAGCTGTGATTGTGCGCTCGTTTGGCGTTGAGATTATTTGAGATCGCGCTAGCTGCGGGCAATCGTGAATCCTTGCTTCTTTTGTTGCCGCTCTTCGAGTTCATTGCTGACCGTGCTCTATCTGTGATTATGCGCTTTTCACGGAGTTGTGATCGCTCGACGCATTACTCACCGCTGGTTGCCCGTAATTGTTCCTTGCCACGGAGTTGCGAAGTCTCGACGCATTACTCGCCGCTGGTTGCCCGTAATTGTGCCTGGTAACGGAGTTGCGAAGTCTCGAGGTACTACTCGCCGCATACTTCCCTTACTTGTGCACTCTTTGCGAAGATCCGTTCACACGAGGAATTATTCGTCAAAAGATCGACGTGACTTTCCACCCTTTCCTGAGGAGCGGCGTACCAATTCTCGATCAACCTCGCGGGAAGCTTGTTTCTCCATCAACGCTGATCTCTTATCGTGCGCTTTCTTACCGCGCGCCAATCCCATTTCAACTTTGGCTTTTCCATCTTTGAAATAGAGCGAGAGTGGAATAAGCGTCATTCCGCCCTCTTTTAACGTGCCAATCAGTTTAGAAATTTCTCTTTTGTTCATGAGCAACTTCCTTTTCCTTCGCGGCTCATGATTAGTCCACGACCCTTCGTTGTACTCAGGAATATGTATTCCATTCAACCAAATCTCGCCATCAATCACCTCGGCATAACCGTCTGTGAGTGTTGCCCGCCCTGCGCGTAAGGATTTGACTTCGGTTCCCATCAAGACCAATCCTGCTTCAAAAACTTCGTCAACAAAGTAGTCATGGCGCCCCTTTTTGTTTTGGGCGATGAGTTTCTTGCCTACTTCCTTGACCATGAGTAAAGCGTATCGGTCAAAGGACAATGTTCCCCGACGTAGTGTTTAACTAAATCAAGGTTTCTTAGTATTTAACGAGGCAAGGCCACCAAGAACTTGAAGAGCTTTGATATTCAATTCTCGTGAGGAAACTTCAAGATCTGGAGTGACACCGACTTCGTCTATGATTCGTCCCGATGGTGTCACGTATAGCGCGACTGTTAATTCGAGTTTTGATCCATCATCTAACGTAACAAACTCTTGAACGGAACCTTTTCCGTAACTACGTTCTCCCAGGATTACCCCGCGATTTCTATCCTGAAAAGCACTCGCGACAATCTCTGCTGAACTTGCAGTATTTCGATTTATCAAGACTACCAATGGAACCGAAATTGGGTTTGGATTTGACGCTTTGTAGAGCTTCTCTGCACCGTTAACCTGGTACGAAACAATTACTCCATTTCCAATAAACAATTGCGCTGTCTTTACGGCTTCTTCGATAAGTCCACCTGGATTATTGCGAAGATCTAAAATAATGCCTGATTTGTAATTGAGTTGCAGCAGTGAGTCCTGAACTTCCTGCGCTGTGCCGCGGCTAAACGAAGCGATTTCTATAAGTGCAACTGAGCTACTAACTTGATTCGCCTCAACCGTACTTAGCGCTACCTTTTGAGTGGAAAGCGAGGCAAGAATCAACTTTTCGTCTCGATTGACAAGTAATTCGATTCTCTTGCCAATATCTCCACGGATAAGTGCGACTACAGAAGTGAGGGATGCGCCGCGCACATCTGTCCCATTTATTTCTAGTAACTGATCACCGATATTCAACCCGGATTTAGATGCTGGTGAACCCTCTTGGATGGATGCGATTTTTATCTGACCTCCTCGAGTTCTATTCAGCCAGATTCCAATTCCCGTAAACATATTGGAGTTTTGTTCTTCCAAAACATCAAGAGCGCTCGTTGGAAAATAATTTGCCCATTCATCTCCCGAGGCTTTGAGCGCGCCCTCTATTGCCGCTCGCTCTAAAACATCACGATCAATTTCCTTTGCACTTGAATCGAGAATTGTCGAGATTGCTTCATCAACGCTGGAGCTACCTGTTTTACTACCCACTTGCACGCCGAACCCAAAAATCAAAGCAGAGGTCACCGCTGCAATAGTTACCTTGCGGAGGAATTCTGCGTTGATCCGAGATTTCCATGATGCCACTTCTGCTGATGCGATTGAAGGAACGAAATCTTGGGAATTGTGGTTAGCACGAGAGTGCGCCGACTTCCGTGTTTTCCGTTGGTCTTTATCTGGCACTTGCGGGACCTCTGCAATTTCGTCTTTGACTCACATACATGTGTTGGGTAGGAAGCACACCGTAACGGAACTTGGCGTGAGGCTCAAATGTGCTTAGATTCAAATGTACTTCGTGCGTAAAAAACTGAGCGGACTAGATAACTAGACTTTCAGATATTTTCGCAGCGTCAAAACTGACGCTAGTGATGAAACCACAAGACCGGTGCCCAACAAATATGCCGAAGACACCCAGACATCACTCCATGTGAAGAAATTTGTGAAAGTCAATAATGGAGCAATTCGGTCATCAATGATGTACTTCAATCCCGAGAGAAGCCCAACTGAAAAACCCCAGCCAAGGAATGCGGAAAAAACTCCTTCAAGAATAAATGGGAGTTGGATAGAGAACGAACTTGCACCAACTAACTTCATAACATTTGTTTCACGTCGTCGGTTGAACGCAGCAATTCTCAAAGTATTACTAATCAACAATGCAGCAGTAAGAACGCTGGCAAAACCGATAGCAAGTGCGCCATCTCGGAGAACATTGAGCAACCGGAAGAATTTCTCCAAAATCGAGCGCTGATCTTGAACGACATCGACACCGGGGCGGCCAGAGAATGCGCTCTGAACAACGGCAAATTGGGTTGGGTCTTTGAGTTTGACCCTAAAGGATTCTGGAAGTTGATCAGCGGTTACATTTTGTGAGATTGCAGAGTCCTTAAAACGTTCCTGAAAACGATCAAATGCTTCAGACTGCGATTCGTAGTAGACCGTCTCAACTACTGGAAGTTCTTCAAGATCATTTTGAATCTCTAGCCTTTGTTGAGGCGTAATCATGCCCGCAGAACATGACGGAGAATCAGAGAGAGAGCCGCATAGATAAACCGAAACTTCAATCTTGTCGTACCAATAATCTTTCATCACTCGGACTTGGGCATTTGAGAGTAACCCAATACCTAAGAGCGAAAGTGATATCGCAACGGTAATTACGACGGCAAATGTCATCGTTAGATTTCGGCGTAATCCAATCCCAACTTCGCTAAGGATGAAACGTGCTCTCATGGCTACCCCGTGTATCCGTATACGCCGCGTGCTTGATCTCGAATCACGAGTCCCTTATCTAGCTCAATAACTCGTTTACGCATCTGATCAACTATGCCGGCATCATGTGTTGCCATAACAACTGTCGTTCCCTCTCGATTAATGCGATCAAGTAATTTCATAATTCCAACGGAGGTTGCTGGATCGAGGTTTCCTGTTGGCTCATCTGCGATCAAAATTGCTGGATTGCTGACATAGGCGCGCGCGATTGCCACGCGCTGTTGTTCTCCACCTGAAAGTTCGCCAGGCTTGCGATCTGCTTTATCTTCAAGGCCCACCAATTCGAGCACTTCGGGTACTTCACGCGCAATCTCTTTCTTAGAAAATCCGAGTACGTGAAGTGTGAATGCAACATTTTCGGCAACGGTTTTATTTGGTAATAGTCGAAAGTCCTGAAATACGGTTCCGACTTGGCGGCGTAATTCTGGAACTTTCCAATTTGATAGCGTTCCTAAATCTTTGCCTGCAACATGAATCTTTCCTGAAGTCGGACGTTCTTCCCGAAGTACGAGTCGGAGGAAAGTCGATTTACCAGAACCTGAGAGACCTACAAGAAATACAAATTCGCCTTTTTCGATATCGATGCTGACGTTATCCAACGCAGGTCGATCGGTCTTGGAATAGACCTTTGTTACATTTTCGAAGCGAATCACGGGTGTGATTTTAGATAGCAAAGGGGTAAAAGCTCAGGAGAACCGCCCCTAAATAGAGGTGAAAAGGGTGAGAAAAGACGCAGAGTGACGCGTGCGTGGGTATTTATTTCTTCTCGCGCCGCCATCGAATTCCAGCTGAGATAAATCCGTCGAGTTCACCATCGAGAACCGCCTGCGTATTTCCGGTTTCAAAATCGGTGCGATGATCTTTCACCATTTGATAGGGGTGTAAAACATATGAACGGATCTGATTTCCCCAAGATCCACCACTATCACCGCGCAGCGCATCAATCTTTGCGCGCTCTTCCTGATTTCTCTTTTCCAAAAGCTTCGATTGCAAAACTGCCATTGCCGTTGCGCGATTTTGTATCTGAGAACGTTCATTTTGACATGACACAACAATCCCCGTAGGAATATGCGTAATTCGAACTGCCGAATCAGTTGTATTGACACCCTGTCCTCCAGGACCTGATGAGCGATAAACATCAACGCGAATATCCTTTTCATCAATATCAATGTGATCACTTTGATCAACAACGGGCACAACTTCTACTCCAGCAAATGATGTATGGCGACGATTCTGGCTATCGAATGGAGAAATACGAACCAATCGATGAGTTCCTTGTTCAACCGATAAAGTTCCGTAAGCGTAAGAACCATTTACTCGGAAAGTTGTGGATTTAATTCCGGCTTCTTCCGCATATGAGGTTTCAAGAACATTAACACCATAATCATGTCGCTCGCAGTAACGGAAATACATTCGGGAGACTATTTCGGCCCAATCGGCGGCGTCGACTCCGCCCGCTTCAGATCGAATAGTTATCAGCGCATCGCGATGATCATATTCACCACTTAATAAAGTTTGGACTTCCAATTCAGATATTGCCACAGTAAGTGAATTCAATTCCTGTTCAACATCGGACTTAGCGTCAGCATCATCCTCTGAATTTGCAAGATCAAGCATGATGGGTAAATCCGAAATCCGAGACCGAAGGCTCGATACTTTATTGATGACATTCTGTACCCGCGATAATGCGCTCGTGACTTTCTGTGCCTTCTCTGGATCATTCCAGAGATCAGGGGCGCCGGCTTGGGCTTCAAGTGCATCTTTTTCTGTAACCAGTTTCGATAGATCTAAAACGGATTCTATTGATTGGAGGGTATGGCTCAGCGCACTAATCTCCTGATGAAAATCGCGTTCGGCCATGAATGAAGGATAGTGGGCTTTTTTTAAGAGTATTGCACAGTGACTGCGACTTCCACAACATTAGTAAATTCCTTGATAGAAAAAATGGGCAACGTAAATGGCAAAGTATGAGCGCTACTGGCTCGCGAACGAAGCTCCCTGCCATCACAATCAAAGCCGATGATTGTAAGAAGATTTCCTGACTTAGATTTTTCGCTTCTGGACTCGTTAATTAATTGAACTTCTTTATTAAATGTGCGCGCTGCATCGCCGCAATCAATGGGTAGATTTCGATTTTCTCTGGCGGAAAGGGAGTTTGGTAAAGGTATTCGATAGTAATAACGCATTTCATCTAGCTCGTGCGAGGCTATAGCTAAAGCGGTCTCAACGTTATTGATGAGTTCTCTGCGCGCAATAAACGTTGAAGATACATCGGCGACGATAAAAATCGCCGTCATCACAATAACAAAATAGATCGAAATCAATGGAGTAATTGAACCCGCTTCATGTTCAGGACTTTTCCTCACAGTGCCCTTGCCTGATTTTTCATTCTCTCCATTTATCGACGATTCCTGTCGCACTTGCTATGGCTTTGCGAGTTTGATTTGCTGATTCGGTGGAAATTCCTCTCGACTCAATAGTTGATTCGAGTTTTGTGATTTCATTTGTGGTGAACTCACGAAAAATATCAATCCTGACACGTGAACCAGGCGTCAAACACTTCTGTCCACCGCAGCTGATGTTGTATGTAAACCTTGCACCTTCGCCATTCTTGATCTCTAACTTGCTATATTTCTCAAGAATATATGCGATTCGCTGATGGCCAAGAGAGACAGTTTCGGCAGTAACAAATGCGCGCACAGTCTGCCGAGCCAAATTCTCAACTCCAATTTCGTGTCTCGCAGTGTTGTGTAACGCCATGAAGAACAGTAAGGCAGGAATGAAAAGTGGCGTAGCAATTAATACAAACTCCGTAATTGCAGATCCCTCTTCAGAGCCACGCAAGTGCTCGTCAATACGGAGGTATTGCGCTTCGGCATGACTGTTGTGCTTTTGTTTTATCGGGGCTCGATCCCAAATCTTTTTCATTTATTCGCGTATCGCGAGAGCATAGGTAGCGACTTTGAGCCCCTCTTCTGGAGCGAGCAACCCAGTAAACACACTTATGCGAGGTACTGACGTTCTTTTTTTGAGAGTCAGTAACTCACCTCCTCCAGGCAGTGATGACCTCTCAATTTGCTCAGTAACGTCGCCATCAAGACCATAGAGAGCAGATTTGTTGAGCCAACTTTGAATGTTCATCGTCCCTACAGTCTGCATGCTTCCTGCAATAACTAACTGCAGTAGTAGTAGAAAGAGCGCAGTAGTGGGAATAAACATTAATCCGGCTTCTACCGAACCTTCTTCATCACGCACAAACTTCACCGAATTCCATTCATTGCGTCGAGAGAATTTCTGAGAATCGTGCTAAGGCGTGGCGCAGCAATTGTCCAGATCGCTGTAACAAGTCCGGTTGTCATGAGAACAACTAATACCCAACCTGGGACATCCCCTCTTTCATCGAATTCGCCTGAGTCTTCTTCATTTGCAGCGCATATTTTCTTGTCGACAGAAATCGCATCTCGAGCCTTAGCAATATATGTCATTGCGCTAATCGCAAAACGCTCCATACCAATAATCCCCCTCGTTCAATTGAAATTTACTGGGGCAAGAGTCTTCACCGACAAGTGACATTTGTTCCTTAGTTCTTGGAGATCGGTGGAAAACCAGGCGTGTGGATTACATGAAACTTTCAAGTTGTTGGTACGAAGGCCAGAGCGCAAACAAAATAGAAATGGGAAGTATTAGGAAAACGACTGGAATCATGAGCGCGATTTCAGCCTTACCAGCTTTTTGAAGAATCTGATTCTTGCGAGCGATACGCGCATCCTTAACTTGTGCAATTAAGATCGGAGTTAGAGACGACCCTCTTTCTATTCCAAGTATCAATACATTCACAAATCGCCGCAGCACCAGGACGTCATACTTTCGTGACAACCCATCGAGAGCTTCAACCACAGATTTACCTTCCTTGATCTCATTCACGACAGACTGAAGTTGTCTGCCACTCACCGAAGTTGATCGCCGAGAGAGCACATCCATGGAGCGAGCAGGTGAAACTCCAGACGAAATGAGAACAGTCATTAACTGCATATAAGTTGGCAACTCCCTTTCGAAAGTCAATGCCTCTACTTTCTCTCGTCTCTGCTGGTGATTATTGAGATATATCAGCAGGATTGCCGAAGTCACAAGTAAACAAATAATTAGTGCTACACCTTGAGGGTTCATAAAAAGAAAGAAGTAACTGAAAACACAGAGCGCAAGCCCTGTGGCAAAAGTGAAAAATATTGAACGCCTTCGAAATGCTTTTGCTTGAGAGCTCTTTTCAAAGGTGAGGTATCGAGTAATTGGATGATGCCAGTCGCCCCAGGAATCAAAAATAGATTCGCTGATCAGCCACATTCCCCAGGCCATAAGCGGAGTAATCATCAGCAATGTAGGTAATTGGAGGTGTTCTGAGATCATTTCAACGCTCGATCCATCGCGGGAAGAGTTCCCACTCGTTCCATCCACAAATATGCACAACCCGTAAAGAGAACTCCGACAGTTAAGACTTTGATGCCGTCCGAAGTAGAGAAGGCTTCTCGAGTACTCTCCTGGCTCGACAGAAGAAGTAGAAGCAACCATGGGGCAACTGCCGCAAGATTTGCTGAGTTTCTAATCCATCCGAACTTAGTTCTAATCTCCTCAAGAACAGCTAAATCCTCGCGTACAAATTCTGAAAGTAAACGAAGTGCGGAATTCGAATCTTTCCCGCCAAAATCTTTGGCAAATATCAAGGTTTCGAAAACCTGGTCAGCTATCGCAGAGTTAGCTGATGTTTTTGCGTTCAGTAAAGTTTGAATGAATTCCTCACCATTGATTAAGCGGAGTTCGATTTCTAGAAAAAGTGGCCTTAACGGTATTGGCCCTCTCGTAGCGAGAGAACAGACAGCTTCTGGAATCGCTATACCCGATTGCAGCGCTGAGACTAATGAATCAATCGCTTCTGGCCACGATGAGTCGCGCAATCGCATCACAGCACTTGCTTTATTCCTATGGAGTACAAATGGAATTGCTGTTGATAATGTTGTGACTGCGATAGATATCGTGAACGTGCCGGTAATTACTAGAACCGCAGTGAACACTAGGAGCATCGAAATCACTGCTACGAAAGTTCTCTGTAGCTGAACTCTTCTTAGTTTAAATGAGTGGCCCACGTCTATATTGCTCACCATCCCACAAAAATTCAGTCTCGATTTCAATGAATGAATTTTCAGCGCGATTGTTGACCTTACAAACTTCACTTATGCGTCGTTTACCTGATACGTCACGCTCCACATGGATGACGAAGTCGATTGCTGAATACACGGTTGGGGTTAAAAAGTCTTGTGTGATGTTTTCTCCGGCTAACAAAGGTAGCGTTTGTAACTTGCGAATTGCCTCTCGCGCCGAATTTGCGTGAATAGTCGCCATGCCGGGAATGCCGGAGTTCAAAGCAATAAGTAAATCCAAAGACTCCGCCTCTCTGATTTCACCAATTACGATCCGTGAAGGTCTCATTCGTAGCGCTTCTTTGATTAAGCGACGAATCGTAA
>CAZZMU010000022.1:1717-10195 GCA_964655345.1 uncultured Clavibacter sp. | reverse complement strand
AGAGAAAATAAGGAATTACGGCCAGTGATTTGCTGACACCGAATTCTTGACGAGCAAGAATCGTTGCCCAATCTCCTGCAGCAACTTCGAGCATAAGTGCGCATAGAAATCCCAAACTTACGACCCAATCGATTGTGAATGAAGAGAGCATCGTACGAAAGCTCACGACTTCATCAGCTTCCGTGACTTCATTGCCCTTCAACAAGATTGGACGTAAACGGGAAATTGAACGCATTTTCAGGATAAAAACGGTAATGATTAACGGAAATATATGCCAATTTAATGAGACATATGAGGAAATCAGTAGCGCGATGAATGCCGTCGCAACTGCTCCTGCACTCCACAGACCATGAAGCATAGGAATGATTTGAGTTCCGCTTTCAGATTGTCTATGTAACGCTTGTGCATTTATTGCTATGTGATACGACGCCCAGGCAAAACCACATAGGATATTTACAACCAAGTAAATCTCTGCGTTATGTAACACAACTAAAATTCCAAGAGTTACATAAGTGGCAATCGAGCTATAGATCAGTACTTTATAGACGCCGAGACGATGAACGATATGACCCATAGTCAGATGCGCAGACAGTGCTCCTATGGATCCTGAACTCATCAGAAAACCAAAATATGTTGTGGAAACATCGAGATTAGACTTGATATCTGGAAGCCGGGGCGCGAGACACATAATTCCTAAACCAAATAGGAAGAAGATCGCTTGAAGATCTCTCCGTTCCGCTTTTTCGATAGGTTTATTCAAAAGAGCGCGCTCGCTAACTCGCTACGGGCCCGAATCAAATCGGGGTCAGATGGATCAACTAATTGGAAAAGCAACAATAGATGCTCTTTCGCCTTCTTACGATCATCCCCAGATGAGTTTCGAACAAATGTGATGAGTCGCTCAAATGCGCGCTTTGGTTGACCTTGGACTATCTCAATATCGGAGGCCATTAACTGTTTTGTGAGATCTCCCAAGTGTTTGTCCGCATCCGAAATAGCCATAGCAGGATTAAGGCCAGCCACTCGGATCATTAATTCGCATTGGGCTAACCCGATTTTCGCCATGGCCTCATCTGGTTTTCTTTGTAACCAATTTCGATATGCCATCGCTGCACCTGAATAGTCACCATTTTCTAGAGCGCTCAGCGCAGCTGCTTCTTCAGGCTCGAGCGGAGTTTCTTTTACTTCGGGGACGCTGACGTTTAACCCACGTTCTTTAGCGACCTCAAAAAGTTTTGCAATCACTAATGCAATCTGCTCTCGTGGATAGACTCGATCAAAGAGAGCAAGTGGTTGTTCATCAATAAATGCGATAGCCATGGGCACTGATTGAATTTGTAACGCCTGAGCAAGTTGTGGCTGAGTATCCGCATTTATTGCGCCAAATAACCAACTTTGTTTATCTTCTTCACTCATGGAGTAAATAAGATCCCTAAGATCTATCGATGCCTTGCTTCTCGGTGAATAGGCCAATAAAACGACCGGTTTAGTTTTGGATACGGCAACATAAGAGTCCATAAAATTCTCAACGGTTGCCTCAGGAATGAGAGACGATGGCTCAGCTTCTACCTTTGGTTTGGTTAAAGAACTCAAGTCAAATGCTCGACCCATATTGTTCGGTAGCGGCGGCAAACTCATTTACTTATTCTCTCAAAGACTAGGTGCACCAGAGTCCAATCGGAAGGGCAATACTGAGTCAACGTAGTCTCGCGTTGCGTTTTCTAAGCCCACATCTGCTCCGGCTTTTTCGCCTAGATACCAGCGGTGCTCCAAAACTTCATGGAAGAGCTGTGCATCTTCAACACGACCTTCAAGTTGTGAAGGGACTGATCTCACTACTTTATAGAAGACTTCATCGAGCCAACGCTGTGCCGCTTCATTTTTGTCAGGAGTGCGCGAAATTTCTCGAGATCGAAAACGGTCAAAGGATGCCAGGATTCGCTTGGCTTGAAATTCTTCCGTATCTAATCCCATCAACTCTTTTAACCTTAACGAATGGTAATTTGGGGCCACAAGTTTCGGCGTGAATGTAAGTGTTGAATTATCTCCCGCTAGTTGAAGGTCAACTTCTTCGACCGCAAAACCAATATCTTGAAGTGATCTCATGGCGCGTTCGACAGCATGGCGATCATTGGCCGGCAGAACTTGAGGTTCACTAAGGGCTTTCCAAATCTTTCGATATCTCGTTATAACCGACTCGCTAGCGCGAATTGGATCCATGGCTGGAAAAAGAACTCCCGCAATTTTAAGGTCTTCAAGTTCAGCAGCAACGTTGAATCGCGCTAAATCTAAATCGTGTTCGCGTTGACCGTTACTAAGGTTCTTCTGAAACTCTCCAGTTTCGGCATCAACAAGGTAGGCAGCAAAACCATCAGCATCACGTCTGAATAATGTATTTGAAAGCGAACAATCCCCCCACCAAAATCCAAGTAGGTGAAGTCGCACCAAAAGATATGCCAAGGCATTCGCCATGTTTGTGATCTCATGTTGAGTTACATCTCCGCTCAGGACAACGCGATATGGCAGTGAATAGGGAAGAAATCGAGTAACAATCGCACACGGAAGTTTTTCGCCATCTGCTGAGATTCGTCCGTTGACTATCGCAATTTGCGAGACCGAAGGTGCTCCCCTTGCTCCTAGCTCTTTCAACGCCTCATATTCTCGAACTGCAAATTCCTCAACAGTTTCTTTTACCGCATAAATTTCACTTTCCGGATCTGGAGTAGAGCGAACGAGGCGGACAACGTGACGTGAAATTCCGCGCTGGGCAGTGAGATTCGGGTCTTCCGGCCACTCTTCCAGAGGTTTTTCCCAAGGCAAGTTCGCAAGTGCGGCAATTTCTTCACCGAGTCCAGTGATATGTAATTGCGAGTTGAGTGGCGCCACTGCCACATTCTTTCAGGCTTTAGACTAGATACATGGCGAGAATCAAAAGAGTTTTGAGAAAAGTCACAGCAAGTTCACCTTCACAACAGGTAGGCAAAGAAGATTTTGGGGCTAAAGGTGCTCCACTTAACACTCAGCACCCATTTTATTTTGGTTTTCTTGCCGCTTCTGGAGCACTCGTTGCGATAACAGTTTTGAGAGCTCTGCAATCAGCGTCTCAAGTTTTTGTTCTAATAATCATTTCGCTCTTCCTTGCCATGGGTTTAAACCCAACAGTGGAAGCGCTCCAGGCAAGAAAACTGAAGCGTGGAAGTGCAGTGGCTATTGTTGTTTCTAGCGCGCTTCTCTTAGTCTCGTTATTCGTGTTAGTCGTGATTCCACCTGTTTTCACTCAAGCTAATGAACTCATTGATGGCGCTCCACAATTGATAGATTCGTTACGAAATAACTCGACGTTATCTGAACTCAACTCTCAATATGGTGTTATAGATACTTTGGAGAAGAAGTTTCAATCACTTATCTCTGATGGACAAATCTTCACTGGAGCATTTGGCGGTGTTGTGGGAGTCGGGCGGACCGTACTTTCCGGCGCCTTTTCGGCTTTGACGGTCATGGTCCTTACTTTGTATTTTCTCTCCTCACTTCCAAGTGTCACGAAAATCTTCTATCGATTAGCTCCAGCTTCACGTCGCGAGCGAGTCTCAAAGATTGGTGATGCGATTATCTCCCGAGTTGGAGCCTTCGTAGGATCACAAGTTCTTATCGCAGCTTTAGCGGCTATTTTCGTATTCTTCCTAGCACTTGGCCTGAATCTTCCTTATGCAGCTGCGCTTGGAATGGTCATTCTCTTTGTTGCACTAATTCCTTTAGTCGGACACTTCATTGGTGCCAGTATTGTTATCTTGGTTGCACTTACTGAATCCCCCACCAAAGCGCTCCTTGCGCTCATTCTTTATACCCTTTACGTTCAAATCGAGAACTACGTCATCACGCCCCGGATTATGAAGAGATCTTTATCGATACCAGGGCTCGTCACAATCGTCGCAGCTCTTCTTGGTACATCATTATTGGGATTAGTTGGCGGTCTCCTTGCTGTTCCTATTGCGGCAGCTGTTTTATTGATTATGGACGAAGTAGTTTTTCCCAAAACTGACAACGCGTAAATTTCTTAAAACTCGGTTTGGAGCGGTAGTCGAACTGGATTGATCACTGAAACAATCTCGGTAAGAACTCGATACACAAAAGGTTCTCCAACCCATAAATGTTTTCCGTCTTTTACTTCAATAATATGAATCTGGGGAATTGTTGCGAACTTTTCTCGCGCTTGGGCAGGTTTCAGATAATCATCAAACTCTGGAATCAAAGCGATGACTGGACGTTTATCTTGCGCCCAAAATTCCAAATCTGATGCGTCCGAGAATCGAAGGGGTGGCGAGAGCAGAATTAGCCCAGAGATTCGAGGGTCGCGGGCATACTTCAAAGCTAAATCAGTTCCGAAAGACCAACCCGAAATCCACAACTTCTGGATACCGAGGACATCAAAGCAATAATTAATTGCAGCAATGACATCTTCTTTCTCAGTTATCCCGGATCCAAATTGACCTTCGCTCGTACCTTGTTCGCTGGAGGTTCCGCGAGTGTTGAAACGGATCACAGTTATTCCAGCCATATGCGGCAAACGGTTGGCCGCTTTCTTGTAAATGTGGCTATCCATCATCCCGCCATGTGTTGGCAATGGATGGAGACAGAGCATGCCGAGTGAACGGTCTCCGGTCACGGGAGTGGCAACTTCACCAATCAATTTCAGGCCATCAGAAGTGAGAAAAGATATAGGAGTACGCCTAGCAGGAAGCGTCGTGCTGGGTCGTATCAATTCCGACATACCTGTAAGTTTAGTCATTGCTCATGAAGACATTCGAATCGTTCAACCCCGCGACTGGTGAAGTTGTCGGAGTTTTTCCCGTCACGACTGCTCGGGAAGTGAATGACGCAGTTTCGCGAGCGAATATCGCTGCTCAACGTTGGAGCGAACTTAGTTTTCGCAAACGACTAATTGTTCTCCGTGATTGGGCATCACTACTTACTCGTGAAATTGAGAACGCTGCTGATTTAATCCATCGCGAAACAGGAAAACCCACAAGCGATGCAAAGTTAGAAGCAGCAATCGCAATTGAACATATTTCCTGGGCAGCAAAATTCGCCCCGAAAGTTTTAAGCGCTCAAAATCGTCCATCTGGACTTCTCATGTTCAACATGGCCTCTCAAGTCCAGCGCGTCCCCTTTGGGGTTGTCGGAGTCATTGGACCATGGAATTACCCCATGTTCACGCCCATGGGTTCTATCGCATACGCACTAGCCGCAGGAAATACAGTCGTCTTCAAACCAAGTGAATTCACTCCAGCAATTGGTGCTTGGCTTGGTGAAACATGGAAACGAGTTGCTCCATTTAGCGACATCTTCACAGTCGTAACCGGAACTCCCGAAACTGGAATTGCGCTCACAGAAAGCGCCGTCGGGAAAATTTCTTTCACGGGCTCCACTCGTACTGCAAAAAAAGTAGCTGCGGCCTGCGCCGAAAGAATGACACCTGTCGTTCTGGAATGTGGCGGAAAAGATCCGGTGCTTGTTGATCGCGATGCTGATATCAAACGCGCAGCTGAAGTTACTTTGTGGCATGCGATGGCAAATGCGGGTCAATCATGTATTGGCGCAGAACGAGTCTATGTCCACCAAGATATTGCTGATCACTTCACGAACACGATCGTTGAAATGGCCTCACATCTCAAAGTTGGCTATGACGATGGCGCGCACTATGGCCCCGCAACGATGCCTTCGCAATTAAAAGTCATTAAGTCCCATATTGACGATGCCGTGAAAAGAGGCGGAGAATTCTTGATCGGAGATAAGAACTCCATCAAAGGCGGATATGTGCAGCCAGTCATCCTTCGAAATGTCCCGGAAGATTCAAAAGCAATGACGGAGGAAACATTTGGGCCAACCTTGGTCATTAACACTGTCCGACACATGGATGAAGCGGTCGATCTAGCGAATTCCACTGCGTATGGCTTAGGCGCGGCAGTCTGGTCAAAGCGCAATGGTAAGAAAATCGCCGCTTTGCTCCATTGTGGGATGGTTTCAATTAACTCTGCATTCTCTTTTGCGGCCATTGGGTCGGTTCCCTTTGGCGGCGTAAAAGATAGTGGTTATGGCCGAATCCACGGCGCCGAAGGCTTATTGGAATTCACATATCCAAGAACTGTCGTGAGAACTCGATTCAATATTCCTCTGCAATTCACAACATTCCAGAGAACTGGTTTTGCAGATAAAACAATTATTCGATTGGTAAACCTTCTACATCGACGTCGCCGCCGCTAATCTTTAGTACTTCGGAGCGTTTCTCGTTCGCTCAATACGAGGTTTACGACTGTCGCGCTTATTCCAGCAAGCAGTATGCCAATGTCGCCTTGATTCAACATCATGCTCTATCCACGCCACCGTGTGTGGAGTTGCCATCGGAATTAATTGATCGCAACCAGGACATCGATAAGGTTTTGTGGAGCTAGATCCGGTAATACGGCGCACCATATATATACCTTCATGATGCTCTTCGATTGTTTCGTGCGAAGCGGCTAGCTCACGCTCATCAGACGTTGGTGTGTTACGACCGTTACGCTTCTTAGGCTTATTTCTCCGCGGACTCACAGGGATATTCTCCACTAAGTACGGCAAGATTGCGCTCATGTCGGTTCGCAGTGCAGTTGCTGGAGTTCTAACACTTGCTCTCATCTTCATGACATATGAGCCCGCACAAGCCACAGAAGTAAAGGTCGTTGCTAAGAAGAGTGCCAAGCCGATCCCTTCTCCTGCTCCCAAATGGCCACCTCAAGGTTTTAAAGGTAAAGATGGCGTCTATGCAAAAGTGCCGACGAGTAAAGAGTTAGTTGGATTGCTCTCTGCGAAAGTGACGCTTCAATCTGTTGTGAAAAGTTGTCGTGAATATGCATGTGGTGCAGTCATTGCTGCTGCTGAGACTGGTTGCGCCTGGTGGGAAATTTCATCCAAGGTATTTCGTACATCAAATACCGAACCAGAGTACTTAGGAAGTCTCACGACCTATGCGAAAGGCAGCAACAAGAGAGTTCAAACTACTATTTTCCTTATCTCCGGTCAGAATGTAGAACCAGAGACTTTTTTGAGCCAAATAAAGGTAATCTGTCATAGAAGTACTTCAGACAAACCCGAGCTCAGAAATATTTATAACCCAGCACCGATTCCAACTCCGACCCCTACTTCAACACCCACGAACTAGACATGCTTGGCGGAATCAATAACGCGCTCTTTCTTACATCGTTCGCTGGATTTTTTGTTTTGGGAATATTGATTCTACTTTTACGTTGGACCTTTTCGCGCGGACAATCACTGGTGGAAAAACCGCGACGGATTGGAAACGATGATGAATATGGATTACTTGAAGTCGTGGCCTCTCCAACTAATTTCATAGAGGGTGAAATGATCAAGCGAAAGCTTCTCGAACACGGAATCAAGGCAACATTGACAAGCACCAAACAGGGCCCGCGAATTTTAGTTTTCCCTGACGAAGTAAAGGCCGCTCATGCGGTCTTGCGGAGCAAATAAAAAACTATCGATTCTTTCCTGGGACCCATAGTTGGTCCCCGATTTCACGATTCTCATAACGCGCCAGAACAAAGAGTAAATCAGATAAACGGTTGAGGTATTTTGCAGTTAGTTTATTTACGCCTTCGCCGAAAGCGTGGATTGCTTGCCATGTGCGTCGTTCAGCACGTCGGACAACAGTGCGGGCAACATGCATATGTGCTGATGCTGCCGTACCGGATGGAAGTACAAATGACTTTAAAGATTCAAGCGATGCGTTGTAGTGGTCAATTTGTTCTTCCAGATACGCAATCTGCGATTCCAAAACTCTCAATGGTTCATGGGCCGGGGCATCGATAACAGGAGTACATAAATCTGCGCCAACATCAAAGAGATCGTTTTGGATACGAACGAGCAACTTGCGAATTCCTTCGTCAAGGTGTGGCAGCGCCAATACAACTCCGATATAGGAATTTGCCTCGTCTACTGTTGCGTAAGCCTCGAGACGTGGGTCGTTCTTAGAGGTGCGACTCATATCTCCGAGTGATGTTGTGCCATCATCACCAGTTTTTGTATAAATTCGAGTCAGATTCACCATAGGGCGAGCCTATTGGAGTAGTTACGATGTAGCCAATTAAAGTCGCCTCGCGCGAACGGATCGACCTGCCTTTAGTGCGCTCTTGAAAGGACTTCGAAGTGTCACATGCCCGTGATCGTTTTCGAGTTCAAGGTGGCGCGCGCCTTCATGGCGACGTCCAGATCCAAGGTGCAAAAAATTCAGTACTGAAATTGATGGCGGTAACTTTGTTGGCGCCCGGAAAATCAACAATCAAGAATGTTCCAGATATTGCAGATGTCTCCATGATGGCTGAACTTCTTACTTCTCTCGGCTGCACAGTGGAACGTAATTTTTCAGAGCAATCAATTGCGATAAATGTTCCCGAAACTCCTGGATATCGCGCCGAATATGAGATCGTT
>CAZZMU010000022.1:0-1617 GCA_964655345.1 uncultured Clavibacter sp. | reverse complement strand
AATTGCGATAAATGTTCCCGAAACTCCTGGATATCGCGCCGAATATGAGATCGTTCGTAAATTGCGCGCCTCAATCAATGTCCTAGGACCACTTGTCGCGCGACTTCATCGCGCTGAAGTCGCACTCCCCGGTGGAGATGCGATTGGATCACGTGGTTTAGATTTTCATACCAAAGGATTAGTTGCGCTTGGCGCCCAAGCACATAACGAGCATGGTTACATTATTGCTTCTGCTCCTAACGGATTGAAAGGAACAACGGTCGAATTAGAGTTTCCTAGCGTTGGAGCAACTGAAAACATCATGACTGCCGCAGTTCTTGCTAACGGAACCACAATTCTTGATAACGCAGCGCGGGAGCCAGATATCGTCGACATCGGAAATTTCTTGATTGCGATGGGTGCAAATATTGAAGGTCTTGGGTCTCCGACCATAACTATTCATGGAGTCGCATCACTCATACCCGCCACCCATACCGCAATTCCTGATCGAATCGTTACGGGTTCATGGGCATTTGCAGCGGCAATGACACGTGGTGATATTTCTATTCATGGTGCGCGCGCACAAGATTTGGAGTTACCACTAGAGAAACTTGTTGCAGCTGGAGCTGTCGTTACTGCAATATCTGATGGAATTCGAGTCAAAATGGATCGCAGGCCAACGGCAATAGATGTTGCGACGCTGCCTTATCCCGGATTTCCTACTGATTTACAGCCATTTGTGATTACTTTGAATTCGATAGCTGATGGTGATGCGCTAGTCACAGAAAATGTCTTCGAAGGCAGATTTATGTTTGTGAATGAATTGATCCGTTTAGGAGCCAAGATCAGAGTGGATGGCCATCATGCGTCCATCACCGGTATTCCACAACTATCAGCGGCGCCAGTCATGGCTTCTGATATTCGAGCTGGCGCGGGACTCGTACTTGCGGGACTCGTAAGCGATGGAGTTACTTTTGTGGAGGGCGCCTATCACGTTGATCGCGGTTATCCGAATTTTGCGGAGCAACTTCAATCACTTGGAGCAGATGTTACTCGCGTTGATTAAATGATTTCGCGAAGTTCGTGGCGTCCTTCGACTCGCAATTTCTTATAAATAATCATGGTCTCATGGCGAACTAGGGACTCGCTGTAATCAATAGCTTCGGCTATCTCTTTATTTGTCTTACCTAACTTGAGAAGTTCTAGAATCCTATTTTGACGTTCAGAAAGCGGTTGAACTTCGCTCTCTTCAATGAAGTTACGTGATCCAATGGCGTTCTTAAAATCGAGAGCGCTTTCATAAACTTTTAACATTGATGCAACAGACTCTATATAAGAATTCATCCCCTCGTGATTCGAGTGATCTGAGGGGAAAGAAAAGCTATAAACGCGCGTTAGTCCCACGGGTAGAGCGATTTGTGATTCCCAAGGCGTGCGCTTATCAAAGTGATAAAAGTCAGGAAATTCTTCAGAGACTGTCTCAAATCGCGCCCAGATTAATTTCTGGGTTCGAGCGCTGACAGAGATGGGACGGTTGTCGGAGAGATTCAATTGGGTCTTGGTGATGATTTCATTCTTGCTAAAACCCTTGATATTTACGCATCGAATAGCGCCATCTGGATCAACAATTCCTCGGAA
>CAZZMU010000021.1:8704-10316 GCA_964655345.1 uncultured Clavibacter sp. | reverse complement strand
ACAGCATTAAGGGTTGGTTCAGGCATCGTGTTGACTGTTGAAGGTGCGACCAAATCCACCACATACATGGTTGGGTCATAAGCAGGATCTTTGACTCCAGTTGAGGCCCAGAGCGGACGTTGAATATTTCCACCCGATTGCGCAAGTGAACTCCACCGTGAAGAAGAATGGACTGTTTCGAAATGTTGATACGCAAGTCTTGCGTTAGCAATAGCCGCTTTTCCGAGCAGCGAGACTGCGCTGGGTTCCGAATGGGACTTTAATCTGGGATCGATTTCGGTATCTACCCGGCTAACGAAAAAAGATGCAACAGAATGGATATTAGAAATATCTAGCCCTTGAGAAACTCTATCTTCCAAACCTTGAAGAAATGCTTCTAGCACCGCCTGATAGCGATCAACGGAAAAAATGATCGTGACATTGACGCTAATACCCTCTGAAGTAAGTGTCTGGATCGCGGGAAGTCCTTCAATAGTGGCTGGAACTTTAATCAACACATTTGGGCGAGAAACCTTTTTCCATAGTTCTCGCGCCTGCGCAATTGTGCCTTCAGTGTCGCGAGCTAAGCGTGGGTCAACTTCAATGCTTATTCGACCGTCTATGCCTTTACTTCTTTCATAAACCGGCATAAATATGTCGCAAGCCTGCTTAACATCGGCGGTCGTTAATTCGGTAATGATCGATTCTGGGTTATGACCTTGAGCTGCTAACTTCTTGATATCAGCTGAATACAGAGAAGATTTTGAAATTGAGGCAGAGAATATTGCCGGGTTTGTTGTCACTCCAACCACGTAATCAGCATCAATAAGTTCTGATAGATGCCGCGATTTGCCGCCTTCAATCATGCGTTCTCGAGATAGGTCATCGAGCCAGATTGACGTGCCTGCTTCGGAAATCGACTTCAAAACCGCGCTCATGGACGCGCCTTCTTCATAGATTCTTTCGCAGCCGCAGCAACTTTTTCAGGGGTGAATCCGAATTCAGAAAAAAGTTTCGTGGCTGAAGCAGATGCGCCAAAATGCTCAAGAGAAACTGCGACTCCACAATCTCCGATCCATTCATGCCAACCTTGAGCAATTCCGGCTTCGACGCTTACACGGGCACGGACCGTAGGTGGAAGAACTGAATCGCGATAACTCTGATCTTGTGCGCTAAACCATTCCAAACATGGTGCGCTCACTACTCGAGCAGAGATACCTTCATGTGAGAGTAGTTCAGAGGCTTTGAGTGCGACAGAAACTTCCGATCCCGTTGCAATGAGAATGACATCTGGATTAGCAACAGTATTAAGCGCATAGGCGCCGCGCGAAACTTCGGAGGCAGGAGCCATATTTGCGCGATCAATAACCGGCAGATTCTGGCGGGAAAGAAGAATGCCGACGGGGCGTTTCTTCACAATAATTTCTCGCCAGGCTGCGACAACTTCAATTGCATCAGCGGGTCGCACGACATCTAAATTGGGAATCGCTCGAAGCGCTGCAATATGTTCGACAGGCTGGTGAGTGGGACCATCTTCACCGAGGCCGATTGAATCGTGTGTCCACACATATGTCACAGGAAGATTCATGAGCGCCGACAAACGAACTGCGCCCCGCATGTAGTCGCTAAAGAC
>CAZZMU010000021.1:6938-8604 GCA_964655345.1 uncultured Clavibacter sp. | reverse complement strand
AGTGAAGAATCCCACCCATCAGGTAAATGACCGCTGACTAATCGAGATAAAAGCGCAGCACCTGCAGAGTTAGATTTCTGCCAGGAATCAAAAATCTGGTTCCAATGAGCGCGAAGTTCCTTGCCGCGAGTAGAAACTTTCTTCGCATGCTCCTCAACATCGTGAGGAAAATAGAAATCGTCAGCTGGAAGGCCCAATTCTTTTTTAGTGGCTGCAACCTCATCGGCGCCAAGGGCAGAGCCATGTGACTTAGCAGTGTTGCGCGCCTTCGGCGCAGGCCATGCAATCACGGTTTTGAGTCGGATCAGAGTTGGTCTATCAGTTGTTGCGACGGCTTCCTCCATCGCAGACTCCAAAGCGTTACGGTCCACATCGCCATTGGGTTGTGCAGCTACATCAATAACATGCCACCCATAGGAGCGATATCGCGCAGAAACATCTTCGGTAAATGCGTAGTGAGTATCTCCCTCAATCGAAATTCGATTGTCATCATAAATAACTTTGAGATTTCCTAGGGCTTGTGTTCCAGCAAGTGATGAAGCCTCGGCGCTAACACCTTCTTGAAGATCGCCATCGCTGCAAATCACCCAGATGTTGTGATCGAATGGACTCGAACCCCATGGTGTATCGGGATCAAGGAGACCTCGTTCGTAACGCGATGCCATTGCCATTCCAACCGCGTTAGCAACTCCTTGACCAAGTGGACCGGTTGTGGTTTCAACTCCCGCAGTGTGCCCATATTCAGGATGTCCCGGCGTGAGTGAACCCCACGTTCTAAATGCTTTGAGATCATCAAGCTTTAATCCATAGCCGCTGAAAAGTAATTGAATATAGAGCGTGAGCGATGAATGGCCACACGACAAAACAAATCGATCTCGACCAATCCATTGAGGATCACTTGGGTCATGGCGTAGGAAACGTTGGAACAAGGTGTACGCCACAGGCGCCAACGACATGGCGGTTCCTGGATGTCCATTACCAACTTTTTGCACCGCATCCATTGCAAGAGCGCGAGCAACTGCGACGGCTTTATCGTCGAGGTCGCCCCAAGGCGCTTTAGTTGGGTGCATCAGTTCCCTTTCCGAGCCACGAGATTACCTGTAATTGCAATATTCCATGCGAAAAGCCACACGAGGACGGCACCAATGAGGTGTGCCGCAACAATAATTTCGGGAAGGCCGGTGAAATATTGGACATATCCAATCGCACCTTGGCCCAGTGCGATGAGAAGAAATTTCTGAGCCAGAGGAGCTAATCGCGAACGTGTCAGATCGCTTTCGCCAAGTTTGATTGCGATTACTAGGGCCACACTTACTCCCAGAAGTGCAATGACAAGGTCGGCGTGAATCCACGCCATCATCTTGGAATCCAGATCGAATCGTTCAGCAGCAGAGTCACCAGCATGAGGTCCACTTCCGGTAACAATAGTTCCCATAAATAAGACTGCAATTGCTAAGAGTAAATGAGCACGCATCAGATTTCGGACCAGGGATATAGGCGTTAATGATGTCGGAGTCTTATTGTGCGCTCGCTGGCGTAATGAGAGCGCGCCGGCAATCAGAACTATCGAAAGTAGGAAATGTGCAGCGACAGTTGCTGGATTGAGGCCGGTAAGTACCGTGATTCCTCCGAGAACACCTTGGGCGAGAATTCCTAAGATTTGAAA
>CAZZMU010000021.1:4379-6838 GCA_964655345.1 uncultured Clavibacter sp. | reverse complement strand
TTCTCTGCCACATCCCTGAGCCTAGTTATGGGGGTTCCGCCGTCGTGGGACCGCCGATAGAGCGCCAGTGGGATTCTGGCCACAGGCTCAAAGTGGCGGGTAAGCCTGAATTACGAAACAATATCGTTGTGAAATCCGCCGCCCCCACCGAGGACCTCCGCACCCGCGATCAGGTCGCTCGAACCATCCTTGAATCGGGTCCTTCCACAGCCGTGGACTTGGCCGAACGTTTGGGGCTAACTCCTGCGGGCATTCGACGCCATCTGGATTCTTTGGTGTTGGAAGGTATTTTGGTTGAACGTGAACCGCACCTTCGCAGTACGCGAGGACGTGGTCGACCTTCAAAAGTTTTCGTCATGAGCGATACCGGCCGTGAACGATTTGAGCATTCCTATGATGATCTTGCAGTGTCGGCTTTGAAGTACATCGCCGCTAATAGTGGTGAGCATCTTGTGACGGGATTTGCGCGCCATCGCGCTGAAGAAATCGTACGTCACTCAAAGGATCGAGTTAGTAATTCACAGAGTCCCATCACAGGACTTGCAGAATTTCTTAGTGAAGAAGGTTATGCCGCAAATACTCATGAACATGGAATTGGCATCGAACTGTGTCAACACCACTGTCCGATTGCCCATGTCGCCGCCGAATTTCCGCAGCTCTGTGAGGAAGAAACCGCAGCATTCTCCAAGATTCTTGGAACTCACGTCCAACGACTCGCAACTATTGCGCATGGCGATGGGGTCTGCACAACTTTTATCCCCACAAACACACTGCCAACATCACAGACAAAGCGATTCAACAAACCACACAAGAAGAGAAAGCTGAGCACACGATGAGCCAGACCGCACATCCCGAACTCGAAGGTATTGGAAAGTATGAATACGGTTGGTCTGATAAAGATGTAGCTGGTGCAAACGTCAAACGTGGTCTTAACGAAGATGTTGTTCGTGATATCTCTGGAAAGAAGAATGAGCCGCAATGGATGCTCGATCTTCGTCTCAAAGGACTCTCACTCTTTGATAAAAAGCCACTTCCAAATTGGGGCTCTGATCTCTCGGACATCAAGTTCGACACGATTAAATACTTCGTCCGCTCCACTGAAAAGCAGGCCACGTCGTGGGAAGAATTACCCGAAGACATTAAGAACACCTATGACCGCCTAGGTATCCCCGAAGCCGAAAAACAGCGCTTGGTCGCTGGCGTTGCCGCACAGTATGAGTCCGAAGTTGTCTACCACTCCATTCGTGAAGATCTCGAGAAGCAAGGCGTGATCTTTCTTGATACCGATACTGGGCTTCGCGAACATGAAGAAATCTTTAAAGAGTTCTTCGGCTCCGTCATTCCTGTCGGCGACAACAAATTTGCGGCGCTCAACACCGCGGTGTGGTCAGGTGGATCTTTTGTGTATGTCCCCAAGGGAGTTCATGTTGAAATTCCACTTCAAGCTTATTTCCGAATCAACACCGAGAATATGGGACAGTTTGAGCGGACATTGATCATTGCCGACGAAGGATCTTACGTCCACTACGTCGAAGGCTGCACTGCTCCGATTTACTCGTCTGACTCACTTCATTCTGCAGTCGTAGAAATCATTGTTCGCAAGAACGCACGAGTTCGCTACACAACAATTCAGAACTGGTCGAACAACGTATATAACCTGGTCACCAAGCGCGCCACATGTGCTGAAGGCGCAACCATGGAATGGATTGATGGAAATATCGGCTCGAAGGTCACGATGAAATATCCAGCAGTCTTCATGATGGGACCACATGCGAAAGGAGAGACGCTCTCCATTGCATTTGCTGGCGAAGGTCAACATCAAGATGCGGGCGCAAAAATGGTTCACGCAGCGCCATATACATCGTCAACAATTATTTCTAAATCTGTTGCACGCGGAGGAGGTCGCACTTCCTATCGCGGACTAGTGCAGGTTCAAGAAGGCGCGCATCATTCCAAGAGCACAGTCAAGTGCGATGCGCTACTCGTGGACACCATCTCTCGTTCTGATACATATCCATATGTTGATGTTCGTGAAGATGATGTTTCGATGGGCCACGAAGCCACTGTTTCCAAGATTTCAGATGATCAACTCTTCTACTTGATGTCTCGCGGACTTTCGGAAGATGAAGCAATGGCCATGATCGTTCGTGGCTTTATTGAACCGATTGCACGCGAATTGCCGATGGAATATGCGCTTGAACTCAATCGCCTCATTGAACTTCAAATGGAAGGAGCGGTTGGTTAATGTCCGCTCTTCCGACAAATTACCTTGCCCCCACAGGACGCGAGGAGGCGTGGCGTTTCACACCAATGAAACGAATCGCAGGCCTTCATGATCCAGCCACACAGGTTGCTGATCGCATTTCGATTGCCTTGATTGGCGCCGTTCGCCCTGGATTTTCTATCGAGAAAGTAAGAGCTAGCGATGTGCCAGCAAAGTCTTCAACTGATGACGCAGT
>CAZZMU010000021.1:0-4279 GCA_964655345.1 uncultured Clavibacter sp. | reverse complement strand
TCACTTGTCCGATTACTTCCCACCGTTGAATATTCAGATCAAGGTGGAAGTGCTGAATTACTCGGACTCTATTTTGCTACTGACGGACAACATCTCGAACATCGAGTTCATGTTGAGCACGGAATTCCTCATGCGAAGTCACGGGTAACGTACAAGGGCGTTCTCGCAGGAGATCAAGCCAGAACTGTGTGGATCGGTGATGTCTTTATTCGTGGAAATGCTGAGGGAACTGATACTTATGAACTTAATAAGAACCTACTTCTTACTGATGGTGCCCGCGCCGATTCAGTACCAAATCTAGAGATTGAAACTGGCGAGATTGTAGGCGCAGGACATGCGAGCACAACTGGTCGTTTCGATGACGAGCAACTCTTTTATTTGATGTCGCGCGGAATCCCCATGTCAGAAGCTCGTCGCCTCGTAATTCGTGGTTTCTTCACCGAAATTATCAACAAGATTGGCAATGAAGTTATCGAAGAGAGATTGATGTCGCGCATTGACTCACAACTTGAGAAAGTCGGTGCGTAGATGACATCTGCCCACATTACTTTTTCAACTCTAGTTGATGGAAAGCCACAGAAGATTTCTCTCGGAGAGAAAGACGTATGCGTCGCCCGTATTGGCGAAGAAGTATTTGCGGTAGCAGATACCTGCACACATTCTGATGCATCTCTTTCAGAAGGCGATGTGAGCAATTACAAGATTGAATGCTGGCTCCATGGAGCTGAATTTGATCTTCGCACTGGGGAGGCAGTAACCCCACCAGCTGTACAAGCACTTGAAACTTTTGAAGTACGTCGTGACGGAGATACCGTCACGATTTCCCAGAAATAGCTCGTCAAGGAGAAGAAGAAATGTCACAACTCGTCATCAAGAATCTTCAGGTCGGAGTAGAAACCGATTCTGGAATGACAGAAATTCTCCGCGGCGTTGATCTCACAATCAATTCAGGCGAAGTACATGCAATTATGGGACCAAATGGTTCGGGTAAATCCACACTTGCGTATTCGATTGCTGGCCATCCGAAATATACAATCACAGGCGGCAATGTCACTCTCGATGGCGTTGATGTTCTGGAGATGAGCGTTGATGAGCGTGCAAAGGCTGGACTTTTCCTGGCGATGCAATATCCCGTTGAAGTTCCCGGAGTATCTGTCGCCAATTTCTTACGAACCGCTGCAACCGCACTTCGTGGCGAAGCGCCGAAAGTTCGCACCTGGGTTGGAGAAGTGAAAGACGCCATGAACAAGCTCGCGATGGATCCAGCTTTTTCTGAGCGAAGCGTTAATGAAGGGTTCTCAGGCGGAGAGAAGAAGCGCCATGAAATTCTGCAGATGGAACTCCTCAAGCCAAAGATCGCGATTCTTGATGAAACTGATTCAGGTCTTGATGTCGATGCGCTACGTATCGTTTCTGAAGGGGTCAATCGTGTAAAGAGTGAGCAGAATCTTGGCATCATGCTCATCACTCACTACACCCGAATTTTGCGGTACATCAAACCTGATTTCGTTCACGTTTTTGCTGGCGGAAAGATCGTCGAAGAAGGCGGCCCCGAACTTGCCGAGCGTTTGGAAGAGAAAGGTTATGCGCAATACGTGAAAGCGTAATTGCCTAGTTCACGTGCCAGCACTAGATATCTTGTCAATCAAGCGCGACTTTCCAATTTTGTCGCGCAAGATTCGCGAGACGAATCGGCTGGTATATCTCGACAGCGGAGCAACGTCACAAAAACCTAATTCAGTATTGGATGCCGAGCGCGATTTTTACGTTTACCACAATGCCGCAGTCCATAGAGGCGCACATCAACTAGCTGAAGAAGCGACTGAGCTGTATGAAGGCGCGCGCGCAAAAGTAGCTGGGTTTATTGGTGCAGACGTTGATGAAGTTATTTTTACGAAATCTGCCACTGAGAGTATCAACGCAATCGCATATTCAATGGGTAACGCCGAAACAAAATCTCGTTTTCATATTTCAAAGGGTGACCGAATCGTTGTTTCAGAAATGGAGCACCACGCAAACCTCATACCTTGGCAAGAACTAGCAAAGCGAACCGGGGCTGAATTGGTTTGGTTCAAAGTCACAGATGATGGACGACTCGATCTCTCCAACATCGATGAACTCATTAATAAAAAGACGAAAATTGTGGCGTTAACTCATCAATCCAATGTGCTGGGAACCATCAACCCACTCGAAAAAATCGTTGCTCGAACCCACGAAGTGGGAGCGCTCTTCGTTCTTGATGCCTGTCAATCTGTTCCTCATTTTGAGGTAAATGTGGCATCACTGAACATCGATTTCATGGCATTCTCGGGTCATAAGATGCTTGGGCCAACAGGTGTTGGAATTTTATGGGGAAGAAAAGAACTCTTAAATGCGATGCCACCGTTCTTAACAGGTGGTTCCATGATCGAAACAGTGACGATGGAAACCGCAACTTATCTCGATGCGCCAAAACGTTTTGAAGCTGGAGTTCCGAATATGGCGCAAGCTGTCGGATTAGGCGCTGCGGTTGATTACCTTAAAGGAATTGGGTTATCAGCGATTCATGAACATGAAAAAACTCTGACTAATGCAGCGCTCAAGGGCCTGCAAACTATCTCGGGCCTAACAATCATCGGACCGACCGATACGAACTTACGCGGCGGCGTCGTTTCTTTTACTATCGAGGGAATACATCCACACGATCTTGGGCAAGCGCTTGATAGTTACGGAATTGCGGTGCGAACTGGTCATCATTGCGCGTGGCCGTTGATGAAACGTTTTAAGACGGTAGCCACGACTCGGGCTTCGTTCTATCTCTATAACGATCTGGAAGATGTGAATGCATTAGTCGACGGGGTTGAAAGAGCGCGAAAGTATTTTGTGGAGCGATAATGGAACTCGATTCGCTGTATCAAGAAGTAATCCTTGATCACTACAAGCATCCACAACATAAGTCGCTTTCCCCAAATCCCACCGTCCAGGTACGGCATGTCAACACTTCATGTGGTGACGAAATAACGCTTAATCTCCACACCAATGGGACATCTATCCAGGACATTACTTGGGATGGAGTGGGCTGTTCGATTTCGCAAGCAAGTACATCTGTGGTCTCAGATCTCGTTCGTGGAAAATCCATCTCGGAAGCTCTCACCATTATTGATTCTTTCCAGGCCATGATTCAAAGCAAGGGAAATGATGCAGGAAATGAAGATGTTCTCGGAGATGGGGTTGCCTTTGCTGGTGTCGCAAAATTCCCTGCTCGAGTAAAATGTGCGCTCTTGGGTTGGATGGCAGTAAAAGATGCTATTTCCCAATCGCAGAGAACCCAATCGCAGAGAACGAAGGATAGGTAAACGATGGCGACCTCACTTGATGATGTGACCGAGGCAATGAAAGATGTGATTGACCCGGAACTCGGGATCAATGTCGTTGATCTTGGATTGATTTACGATGTCACTGTCGATGACGCGAATGTTGCAGTCCTTGATATGACTCTTACATCAGCAGCGTGCCCGCTACAAGATGTGATCGAAGATCAGACTCGATCAGTTCTTCAAGATCTTGTATCAGATGTGAAAATTAATTGGGTATGGATGCCGCCTTGGGGGCCCGACAAGATTACCGACGATGGACGCGAGCAACTTCGCGCTATCGGATTTACAGTCTGATAACTCTGTTTCGTTATTGCTCTGCTAAAACTGGACTAAGGTAAAACCATGTCCCAACACGCGATGTGGATGTCATTCCGAACGCTTACCCAAGACCAATCCGTCAAGGACCAGAAACTTAAACCGGGAACAGTAAAGAGAATTGCGCGATACGCACTGCCGTATAAAAACTCTCTTATTCTCTTTCTTATTACTGTTGTCATTGATGCTCTCCTTGTAGTTTCGACACCACTTCTGCTACGAAAATTAATCGATGAGGGAGTAGTTCCAGGAAATTCACATCTTGTCACGCGTCTTGCTCTTCTGGTTGGAATAATTGCTCTTGCTGATGCACTTGTCAGTATGGTGGGTCGATGGTTCTCTGCCCGAATCGGAGAAGGTTTAATCTTTGATTTACGAACACAAGTCTTTACACATGTCCAAAAGCAATCGATTGCATTCTTCACAAGAACCCAAACCGGAGCTCTCATCTCGCGGATTAATTCGGATGTGATTGGCGCGCAGCAAGCATTCACCACGACGTTATCGGGAGTGATAAGTAATTTACTAAGTCTGACACTTGTGATCGGAACAATGTTGATTCTTTCGTGGCAGATCACAGTTGTTGCCCTCATTCTTTTGCCTGCTTT
>CAZZMU010000020.1:1665-10733 GCA_964655345.1 uncultured Clavibacter sp. | reverse complement strand
ATGGCCACAAAACCCGCGTATTCGTTTCTCTCATCCTCGCTCGTTCGCGAAATCGCGAGATATGGTGGAGATGTGTCCACGTTAGTTCCGCCGAGAGTTCTGAAAGATCTTTCCAGTAAGGCAAAGAGAAAGGCTTAATGATGGAATCTATCGAGAAACTTCAGTCGGCCATAACTATGGTTAATGAGGCGCGCGCAGTTCCACTCTCAGCTTCTTGTGTCGTGCATCGCGGTGAACTTCTCGGAATTCTCGAGGAGATCAATCAGGCGTTGCCAAATGATTTGTCGAGCGCTCAAAAACTTCTGGCGAACCGTGAGGGAATCATTGAAGAAGGTCGCCAGAGTGCCGAGCAACTTATTGCTCATGCCCGTGAAGAAGTTGCGCGCATGGTTGAACAGACCGCAATCGTTGCGGCGGCTCGAGAAGAGTCAGCGCGACTTATCGATGAAGCTCATGCCAAAGTCGAAAAAGAACGCGATGAAGTGGATGCATATATTGATTCACGTCTTGCCACACTCGAAGTTATTCTCAATAAGACTTTAGAGGCGGTAAATCGGGGTCGTGAAAGACTTGCGGGAGCCAGCGATAAAGATGTGCTCTCACAACTTGCTGACTAGAAACTTTCCACAACGCTCATGAATTCAAAATCTCATTCACCTTTTCGTATCAATCTTCACGAACTTCCTCGCCGCGCCGGAGAGATGCGAAGATATGACCTGCAGTTTTCAGCGCCAGAACCAATCGGAATCCCGCTATTGGAGATCGGTCGAGATGAGCCGATTGAAATCGATTTTCGTGCAGAATCGGTTGATGATGGTGTTTTAATTACAGGAAGTGTGCGTTCGGTAGCGCGCGGCGAATGTGGCAGATGCCTCGAGCCCATCGTTGAAGAGATTGAACAAAACTTTCAAGAATTATTTCTTTATGAAAGTCGTACTCCTGAAAATCCTGATGAGGATGAGGATCTTTTTTCCCTCGATGGCGATATTGCAGATATAGAGATCGCAATTCGCGACGCCGTTATTCTCTCGATGCCCCTCAACCCAGTCTGCTCTGAAGATTGCGAAGGGCTATGTGCCACATGTGGCGAGAAATGGGTCGACCTTCCCGAAGACCATTCGCATGCGGTTGTTGACCCACGATGGACGGGGCTTGAGGGCTGGAAACCCGAATAGGGCCTCGATTTTGCAAAGAACTCCCAACTGGGGGATACTTACGCGCTCGTAAGTGAGCTTGTCGAAAAGAAATACGAAGGAGAACCACCGTGCCATTACCCAAGCGAAAGATGTCGCGCTCGCGCACACGTTCTCGTCGTAGCCAATGGAAAGCAACTCCTGCAGCGACTGCAACATGCGGACAGTGCCAACAGCCAAAATTGCAACACACGGCATGTCCTACCTGCGGTACCTATAACCGCCGTCAAGTTCTCGAGGTCTAATCCTGACCCTGGCTTTAACCGAAAAGCTCGGAGTTTCGGTAAGTCCAGAGCTTCTTAATCTCGCACTTACCCACCGTTCATTTGCATATGAGTTTGGTGGCTTGCCCACAAACGAACGTCTTGAGTTTCTTGGCGATAGCGTTCTTGGCTTAATCATTACCGAAGCGCTCTATGAACGTTTTCCCGATCTCGATGAATCACGACTTTCACCACTGCGCTCCGGCATTGTAAATATGCGAGCGCTCGCGACTATCGCTCGCGAACTTGAATTAGGGGCTGCTCTGAAAATTGGTAAGGGCGAAGAAGTAACAGGTGGCCGAGATAAAAATTCCATTTTGGCCGACGCATTTGAAGCGCTCGTTGGAGCCATTTACCTTGATCATGGATTCGCAAAGACAACAGAGATTGTGATGCGTCTGATGAAGAGCGCAATCGACGAGGCTCTGTCTCGCGGTGCAGGCTTGGATGGAAAGACTGCTCTCCAGGAAATTGTTGCAGCCTCAGGATGGCAACCACCTGAATATCGAGTGAGTGAATCTGGTCCAGATCACGATAAAGATTTTGTGGCAGTTGCAGTAGTCAATGGCGTTACTTATAAAGAAGGTCATGGCAAAAGCAAACGAGAAGCAGAACAAGTTGCAGCACGTCTAGCTTTTCAAGCTATTACTGAAGCATCTGAAAAATAATTTACTCTGGTGAACTAAATGCCCGAGTTACCTGAAGTTGAAACCGTTCGACGTGGACTGGAAACCTGGGTAATCGGTAAGAAAATAAAGAAAATTGAAATCCTTCATAAGGGCGGGAATCGCGCAACAACAATTGCTCCATTGAGCGTGGTTGAAGGCGCAAAAATAAGAAAAATGAATCGACGGGGCAAATTTCTCTGGTTTGAGTTGAATCGAGATCTTGCTTTGGTGGCGCATTTGGGCATGAGTGGGCAGTTCATTATTCAAGAGAAAAAGGCGCCCGATGAGAGACATTTACGAGTGCGAATCGATTGTGGTGATCGACGTCGAGAATTGCGATTTATTGATCAACGAACGTTTGGTTGGGTAGCAATCGATCAACTTGTTTCGGAAGCATGTTCTGAAATTCCAATCTCCTTTACTCGGATTGCCCGAGATATATTTGACCCAGAGTTTGATCCAGCAAGAGTCCTTGAAAGTATTGGGAAGAAAAAGAGCGCGATAAAGCGGGTACTTCTTGATCAGGCTGTCATGAGTGGAGTGGGGAATATCTACGCTGATGAAGCGCTCTGGCTAGCAAAAATTCATCCAGAGAGAATTGCCAGTTTATTAGAACCAGGGGAAGTTACATCGCTTCTCAAGGCTGTGAAGAAAGTGATGACGGCGGCGTTGAAACAAGGTGGAACTAGTTTTGATGACCTCTATATAAATGTGAATGGCGAGAGTGGATATTTTGATGTGGAGCTAGAGGCTTATGGCCAAGAAGGTGAGCCCTGCTCTCGATGCGGCACGCAGATTCGCCGAATCAGATTTGGAAATCGTTCCTCACATTTCTGCCCCCGTTGCCAAACGAAAAAGCCGAGCAAAAAAGTGGGTCTGAAGCGGGGCAAATAACCCAGGAGTGAGCGTGAGCCCCGATAGGTTCTACCTGTGTATTTGAAGAGCATGACCTTGAAGGGCTTCAAGTCTTTCGCCTCGCCGACCACGCTGAAATTCGAGCCTGGCATTACCTGCGTTGTGGGGCCGAATGGTTCCGGTAAGAGCAATGTTGTTGATGCCCTTTCTTGGGTCATGGGTGAGCAAGGCGCCAAGAGTCTGCGCGGCGGAAAAATGGAAGACGTCATTTTTGCTGGAACTTCAGGTCGCGCTCCACTTGGACGCGCTGAAGTTGCGGTCACCATTGATAACACTGATGGCGCCCTCCCTATCGACTTTACTGAAGTAACGATTTCAAGAACTCTCTTCCGCAACGGACAGAGCGATTATCAGATCAATGGTGAGTCAGCTCGACTCCTTGATATCCAAGAATTGCTGAGCGACAGTGGAATAGGTCGAGAGATGCATGTCATTGTCGGCCAAGGACAACTCGACGCGATACTCACCGCTAACCCAGAAGAGCGACGCGGTTTTATTGAAGAAGCCGCCGGCATTTTGAAACATCGTAAGCGCAAAGAGAAAGCGCTGCGCAAACTTGAATCGATGCAGGGGAATATGTCTCGAGTTCAGGATTTAACCTCTGAATTGCGGAGACAACTTCGACCTCTAGGAAAACAAGCTGAAGTTGCCAGGAAAGCTGCCGTCATCCAGGCCGATGTACGCGATGCGAAGTTGCGATTACTTGCCGACGATTTAATTTCGTTCAAGTCCACTCTCACATCAGAAGTCGCTGATGAGACTGCGCTTCGTGAGCGCCGATCTGAAGTGGAACAAGAACTTGATCGCTTGCGAAATCGTGAAGTAGAGCTGGATCGCATCGCAGCCACAGAAGGCCCACAACTTGTTGCAGCCCAAGATAATTACTACAACTTAACAGCCCAAAGAGAAAAATTGCGCGGCACCCAGAATTTGGCATCGGAGCGTGCGCGATTCTTAGCCGAAGAAGCTGAAGAAGCGCGCGCCACGGGTCGAGACCCTGACGCTTTAGAAGCAGAAGCAAAAACTCTTCGTAACGAGGAGATGGTCCTTCAAAACTCAGTAGACAAATCTCGCGCAGAACTTAACCACGCATCGTCTAATCTCATAGAACTTGAGGGACGACTCAAGGTTGAAGAGGATCGAATTTCTGCGGCCCAGCGTGCGATTGCCGATTACCGCGAAGGAACTGCACGTCAGGAAGGACATATCAAGAGCCTGCAATCACGGATTGATAGCGCTCAGTCAGAAATTGCACGTTTAGAAAATGCTCTGAGTGATGCCAGCTCTCGCGTCGATGAAGCGAAGAGAGAATTTGCTCGCTTGGAAAGCGAAGTTGCTGGACTCGATGCGGGCGAACTTGGTCTCGATGCAGAGTTTGAAAAAGCGAAATCTGCGCTCGGAACTTCTCGCTCTCATGTCGAGAAATTGAATGAAGAGTTGGCTCGTGCCGAACGCGACAAGAGCGCGGCTGAAGCGAAAGTCGACGCACTGCGTCAAGCAACGCTGCATAAAGATGGAAGTGGTGCTTTGCTCACTAATTCGCGTGGCATTGAAATCCGAGGCAGTGTTGCATCATTGATAAGTGTTGAACCAGGGTGGGAACGAGCTGTATCTGCTGCTCTGGGATCTCTGGCAAATGCACTGGTCGTTCATGATGCAACTCACGCTATCTCTGCGCTGTCATTCTTGAAAACTGAATCTGCAGGTACGGCTGAACTTCTTTTCATCGACAATTCGGATAGTCATGATGTTTCATCCCTTACCAGCAATCCCAACTCACTTCTTTCCAAAGTTTCGTCATCTACCTTAAATGCGATTCTGCCTCGATTGCTATCTGGGTATGTTGCCGCAGAGACGCTGGCCGACGCCGAACACATCATCCGCAACAATTCACAAGCAATTGCCGTTACGCGCGAAGGTGATTTAGTTGGTCGCGGACGTGCCAGCGGAGGTTCTACTTCACGCTCGTCACTTATCGAAATAACATCAATGATCGAGAAAAGTGAGATTGATTTACAACGTATTTCACATGATTGCGACCGAATTCGTTTTGAAATATCGAGCGCAGAAAATCGTCTCAGAAGTGATCAAGCACAATACGATCTAGCTCTCTCCAAACTCAATGAATCTGACGCAGCAATGGCTGGACTGGCTGAACAAATCGCGGCTGCTGGCCAGAATGTACGAAGCAGCAATGGTGAAGTCGAAAGATTAACTAAATCCATCTCTGAACTTCGAGATGCTCTCAAAGCAGATGAATCTGAATTGACTATTGCTCAAACCGAATTTGGTAAGAGCGAAGAACCTCAAGAGCCTAATTTGTTGGCAGTTGAGAATATGAGGGCAAACGTTTCTACTTCTCGAGCCGTTGAGGTTGAAGCAAGACTCGGTTTACGAACTTTGGAAGAGAGAGTCGCGGCGCTTTCTCAGCGCGCCAGTGATCTTGAAAGTGCCGCACGTAATGAACGCGAGTCAGCCAGCAAATACATCGCACGCCGTGAGGCTCGGGCGCGCGGCGCGATCACTGCTCAGGCAATAGCAGATGCTGCATATGAAGCGTTAATTCAAATTGAAAGTTCAATCTCTCGAGCAAATGCAGAACGTGAACGGCTTGAGAACTCACGTTCGAATCGTGATGGTGAAATTCTCGCAATTCGTGCAACCGTCCGCGAACTCTCGTTGGAACTCGATCAACTCACCTCAAGCGTGCATCGCGATGAAATCGCGCGTGCTGAACAGCGACTTCGTATTGAGCAACTCGAACTCAAAGCGATGGAAGAATTTGGCGTCGATAGCGCAACGCTCGTCAGTGAATATGGACCAGACAAAGATGTGCCGACATTCATTGAAGATGATGCGGGTAATCTCAGTCAAGGCGATTTCATTCCTTATGTCCGCGAACAACAAGAGAAGCGTTTAGCTACTGCAGAACGATCTCTGACCCTGCTTGGAAAGATCAATCCTTTGGCGCTGGAAGAATATTCTTCCCTTGAAGAACGTCTGAAGTATCTCGCAGAACAACTCGAAGATCTCAAGAAATCTAAGAAAGATCTTCTGGACATCATCAAAGAAGTTGATGATCGGGTTCAAGAGATTTTTGAAGAAGCTTTCCGAGATACAGCTCGCGAATTTGAGAAGATATTTGCTCGGTTATTCCCTGGCGGCGAAGGGCGACTCATCCTTACTGACCCAAGCGATATGTTGAACTCAGGCGTGGATGTCGAAGCGCGTCCACCTGGAAAACGAATCAAAAGACTCTCCTTACTTTCTGGTGGCGAGCGCTCGTTGACCGCGGTGGCATTACTCGTTGCAATCTTCAAAGCTCGCCCAAGTCCGTTTTATGTCATGGATGAGGTTGAAGCTGCACTTGATGATACGAACCTAGGAAGACTTCTTGGCGTCCTGGAAGAACTTCGTCAAGCCTCCCAGCTCATCATCATTACTCACCAGAAACGCACTATGGAAATCGGTGATGCGCTATATGGCGTGACCATGCGTGGTGATGGAGTTTCCGAAGTTATCTCGCAACGTTTGCGAGAAATTGAAACTGAATCAGTTTAAATATGGGATTGTTTGGCTCCTTACTCTCTAAGTTTTCGCGAACAAAAGCGTCGATTGAAGATCTTGATGAGTTTCGTCGCGTATTGATTGAAGCTGATCTTGGTGTCACAGTTGCAGAAAAAATTATTGAACTGGTTAAACGCGAGAAACCTGAGAATCTGGAAGCTGCGGTTATGAGAACGCTTGAATCATTTCTTTCTCAACAAAGTCGATCGATAACCACCTCAAGCAGTGGACTAACAACGATTCTCATTGTCGGAGTCAATGGAACTGGAAAGACCACAAGTGCCGCAAAACTCGCTCACCATTTTACTTCGCAAGGAAAAAGAGTCTTACTCGTTGCTGCTGATACTTTTCGCGCTGCTGCGGTAGAGCAACTTGTAACGTGGGGCGAACGTATTGGAGTAGCTGTCGTCAAAGGTAGTGAGAACGCAGATCCAGCGGCCGTGTGTTTTGATGGCGCATCACGTGCAGTACACGAGGGAATTGATGTTCTTATTATCGATACTGCAGGTCGACTTCATACGAAAAGTAATCTGATGGATGAGCTTGGAAAAGTAAGACGAGTTGTTGAGAAAGTTACGCCGATAAACGAAGTGCTTTTTGTTTTGGATGGAACAACTGGCCAAAACGGGATAGAGCAGGCACGAGTCTTCTCGGAAAGCGTTGCTCTAACAGGAATGATCGTTACTAAACTCGACGGTTCGACAAAAGGTGGGGTTGCCCTGGCAACGGAGAAGAACCTTGGAATTCCACTTAAATTCGTGGGCACTGGTGAAGCCATTGAGGACTTTCAGGCTTTTGTGCCCGCCGACTACATCCGCGAACTTTTAACATAGACGTAACAGAACCCATCGAACTGTCACCTCGCTGAAATCTCAGAGGAGGTCTGCGCGTAATAGTTGGGGAGCACTATCTGCCCATTCTCAGCGTCGAGACCCTTTTACCTTTGAGTGACATTACTTAACTCAAAAGTTCGGAGAGAACAATGTCTGAAGTTGCAATAAGCGCTGGCGATACTGCGTGGGTATTAGCTAGCTCTGCGCTTGTATTGCTCATGACGCCTGGTCTGGCATTCTTTTATGGCGGCATGGTTCGAGCAAAAAGTGCATTGAACATGATGATGATGTCGATGGTAACTATTGGCGTCGTCAGCGTGCTCTGGGTTATTTACGGTTTCAAGTTAGCTTTTGGATACGAAGCAAATTCCGAATGGTATGGATCAATCTCACTTTCAGGACTTGGTGACGCTGTCAATGAACTCACCAACAATGGCGGCATCTATCCCATTCCACTTCTAGTCTTTGCAACATTCCAATTGATGTTTGCAATTATCACTCCAGCGCTTATCTCTGGCGCAATCGCAGATCGCGCGAAATTTGTTTCGTGGACTACTTTCGTTGCGCTTTGGGTAACGTTGGTTTATTTCCCTGTTGCTCACTGGGTTTTTGCTTTCGGAAATAAAGTTGGCGACACAGTAACGGGCGCTGGCTTCCTCGCCACGCGTGGTGTTGAAGACTTTGCGGGAGGAACTGCAGTTCATATCAATGCTGGCGCCGCCGGACTTGCGTTAGCAATTGTTCTTGGTAGTCGAATTGGTTGGCAGAAGAGCCCGATGCGTCCACATTCACTTCCGTTAGTACTTCTAGGCGCTGGTTTACTCTGGTTTGGTTGGTTTGGATTCAACGCGGGGTCGGCACTAGGAGCAAACGCAACTGCTGGCTTAGCATTCCTCAATACTCAAGTTGCTACAGCAGGTGCGCTACTTGGATGGATATTGACGGAAAAATTCAGAGATGGACATCCCACATCACTGGGAGCGGCATCGGGTGCAGTCGCTGGACTCGTTGCAATCACGCCAGCATGTGCCTTCGTTGCACCGTGGGCTGCCGTTGTAATCGGTTTCTTGGCTGGCGTTATATGCGCACTCGCCGTTGGATTGAAATACCGATTTGGATATGACGATGCGCTCGACGTTGTGGGAGTTCACTTGGTTGGCGGAATTGTCGGAAGCTTGGCAATCGGCTTTTTTGGTTCGAGCAAAGTTAACTCGCTTGGACTAGATGGGCTCTTTTACGGTGGCGGAACCACGTTGCTGGGTAAGCAGGCTCTCGGCGTAGGTGTTGTTATGTCATATTCATTTGTAATGACATTAATCATCGGATTTGTCATCGAAAAGACGATTGGCTTCCGAGTTAAAAGTGAGAAAGAACTTGTTGGAGTCGATCTCGCTGAGCATGCTGAAAGCGCCTACGAAATGGGCGGAATTCTTCGGGGAGGTCGCTAACCATGAAACTCATTACTGCAATTATCAAACCAGGAAAACTGGATGATGTTAAAAGCGCGCTCCGTGATGCTGGCGTGAAAGGTATGACGGTGTCTGAAGTATCAGGTGTCGGACGTCAAGGTGGCCACGTCGAGGTTTATCGTGGGGCTGAATATCCGATAGATCTGATACAAAAGATTCG
>CAZZMU010000020.1:0-1565 GCA_964655345.1 uncultured Clavibacter sp. | reverse complement strand
TTAGATAGGCTTCACTCGTGTTTGAAGGATTGAGTAATAAATTCAGTGAAGTTTTCGGCTCCCTTCGTAAGAAAGGACGAATTACTGAAGCAGATATCGATGCAACCTGCGAAGAATTACGCACAGCGCTACTTGATGCTGACGTTGCGCTCTCGGTTGTCGATAATTTTGTTGCCCGTATCAAGACACGTTCTCTAGAAGCGCTGCCAGAACTGCGGCAGTCAACACAACAGTCTCAAGAGATTTACAGCATCATCAATCAAGAACTGGTCTCAATTCTCGGCGGTTCCGCTCGGCGAATTAAGTTTTCAAAACAGCCGCCAACCGTAATCATGCTCGCTGGTCTCCAAGGCTCAGGTAAGACGACTTTGGCAGGAAAGCTGGCGCGGTTTCTAAAAGAAGATGGCAATACACCGTTACTCGTAGCTGCCGATCTTCAAAGGCCGAATGCCGTCACTCAACTCTCTGTTTTGGCAGAGTCGATTAATGTTCCAATTTTCGCACCTGAACCAGGTAACGGTGTGGGAGATCCCATCAAGGTAAGTAAAGATGCAATTGAATTCGCGAAACAGAAGCTTTACAACGTCGTCATTGTTGATACTGCTGGTCGACTTGGCGTTGATTCTGAGTTAATGCAACAAGCTTCCAAGATTCGCGACGCAATTACTCCGGATGAAACACTTTTTGTCGTTGACTCCATGATTGGTCAAGATGCGGTTCGCACTGCTCAAGCTTTCAGCGATGGAGTTGGCTTCGACGCAGTTGTCTTAACGAAACTTGACGGAGATGCAAAAGGCGGAGCAGCTCTATCGATTGCTGATGTTACGGGCAAGCCCATTCTTTTTGCTTCCACAGGTGAAAAACTTTCAGACTTTGATTACTTCTATCCCGATCGTATGGCTTCGCGCATTCTTGGAATGGGAGATATTCAGACACTGGCCGAACAAGCAAAGAAGGCACTTGATGGCGAGAGCGCGAAACGACTTGAAGAAAAATTTGTGTCGGGCGAAGATTTCACGTTGGAGGACTTTCTCGAACAATTGCAGGCGATGAAGAAGATGGGATCAATGACCAAACTTCTGGGAATGTTGCCAGGCGCTAACAATGCAGCCATGAAGAAGCAGATAGATTCAATCGATGATAAGGAACTAGTGAGAACCCAAGCAATCGTGCAATCAATGACACCTGAAGAGAGGCGTAATCCAAAAGTACTCAATGGTTCGCGACGTTCTCGCATCGCACGTGGTAGCGGACGCACGGTGACGGAAGTTAACTCACTCGTTGATCGTTTCTCTGCTGCACAGAAAGTCATGAAACAAATGCGCGGTGGTGGTGGCATGCCTCAGGGGATGGCGCTGCCGCCAGGTATGGGACTACCTCCAGCTCCAACAAAGCGACCAGACATGAATCAGAAGAAGAAATCACGTTCCGGAAATCCAGCGAAGAGAGCGGCAGAAGAAGGACGGTAAACGCCTCAATTAGGCATCCTGCTTCACGCATGGCAAGATTGGGCCCCTGTTCAAGAGCCCTCTACCTCTTGACCGGCACCTGTTAACCAGAATTTC
>CAZZMU010000019.1:8754-10775 GCA_964655345.1 uncultured Clavibacter sp. | reverse complement strand
GGACGAGAAGCTCCGATAGCAGCAATAGCCGCATCCATATCCAAAATTGAAGAGCGAAGCAGATCTTCTCGGGACTCATTATCTAGTTCGGGATTAATAAGGATCGGCGTTAATTCAGAAAGTTTTTTAATGACAGTACTTGATGCAATTTCACCGCCAACATAACCGCCCATGCCATCGGCAACCGCAAGGACAGTAGGGGAAACAAAACCAGAATCTTCATTCCCTTCGCGGTGCAGGCCAAGTTCAGATCTCCACGCAATAGTTGAGAAATGAAGTTCGGTTGCCATAATTAGTGAAGCCTAATGCCTAGTTAAGACGCGAATAAAGTGTGCGCCAGCGTCGCGCACCGCCAAGTATCCTTACGCAGTGACGAGATACGCATACCTTGGCCCCGCAGGTACTTTTACCGAAGCGGCGCTACGTACTTTTACTCAATCACACGATGAATTGATTCCATGTTCCAATGTGACGGCGGCACTTGATGCAGTACGAAATGGAAATACAGAACGCGCTCTCGTTCCAATTGAGAACAGCGTTGAAGGTGTTGTTGCTCGAACCCTTGATGAACTTGCGATTGGCGAGCCGCTAGTAATTTATGGCGAAGTTACCTTGCCAGTTACATTCTCACTCTTAGTTTCACCAGGAAAAGAGAAAGCCACAATCTCTAAAATTGCCACCCATCCACATGCTGAAGCTCAATGTAGAAGCTTCATAGCAAAGAATTATCCGGATGCTGAAATCATCGTTACATCATCAACCGCTGCAGCTGCCCAAGCTTTAGGAAAGAATGAATTCGATGCCGCTATCGCAGCCCCGATTGCCGCGGAAACATATGGGCTTGCAACTCTGGCATCAAATATTGGTGACAACGACGGCGCAGTAACACGATTTGTTTTAGTCGGGAAACCAGGAAGTGTTCCCGCTGCAACGGGACATGATCGAACATCGCTCGCGGCATTTATCGGCGCAGATCACGCAGGCGCATTATTAGAAGTATTGACGGAGTTCTCGGTCCGTGGCGTGAACCTCACATTCATTCAATCCCGCCCTACGGGACGCGAATTGGGCCACTATCACTTCATCATTGATGCCGAAGGGCACATTAATGAAGAACGAGTCGGAGATGCACTTATGGGTCTGCGACGAATTTGCGAAGATGTGAGATATCTCGGTTCCTATCCGCGAGCCGATAAAGTTGCTCCTACTACGACATCTGCAACTGCGGACTCATCGTTTATCGAAGCCGGCACATGGCTGGCGTCGGTTCGCGCAGGAAAGAAGATTTAAATGATTGATGTGAAAGTGCTTCGGGATAATCCCGATTTAGTTCGCGCTTCACAAAAAGCCCGTGGTGAAGATGTAGATCTCATAGATAAAGCGCTCGCAGCAGATGAATTACGTCGTAACGCAATTGTGGAATTCGAAGCGCTGCGTGCTGAACAGAACACACTCTCAAAATCTGTTGGCGCTGCGAAAGGCGATGAAAAAGCAGCGTTACTAGATAAAGCAAAAACACTTTCATCAGCGGTTAAGGAAGCAGAAGCAAAGAAGAACGCGACCGAAGCAAGTTTCAAAGCCGTGGCAATGGAGATCTCAAATTTGGTTGATACCGCTGCTCCTATCGGAGGCGAAGCAGACTTCAAAGTTCTTGAGGAAATTGGCACGCCACGAAAGTTCGATTTCGAGCCTAAAGACCATGTCGAGCTCGGGAAAATTCTTGGCGCGATTGATACCGAGCGCGGTGCAAAAGTTTCAGGTGCTCGCTTCTATTACCTCACCGGAGTCGGCGCGCTCCTTGAATTAGCGCTCGTCAATTACGCCATTGCCATGGCCACTAAAGCAGGATTTATCCCAGTCATTCCACCAGTATTAGTAAAGCCAGCTGCAATGGAAGGCACGGGATTCTTAGGACAGGCTGCTGAAAACGTATTTCATCTTAAGGAAGATGATTTCTATCTCGTTGGCACAAGTGAAGTTCCATTAGCTGCGTACCACATGGATGAAATTCTTGATGCAAA
>CAZZMU010000019.1:5636-8654 GCA_964655345.1 uncultured Clavibacter sp. | reverse complement strand
GAAGACTTAATGTTCGCGTCCGTGGCGAGAACGGAACCTCTCCCGTAGCGACACTCAACGGAACGCTCGTTGCGATTCCCCGCATGATTGTTTCGATACTTGAGAATCATCAACAAGCCGATGGTTCAGTAACGGTTCCACAAGCGCTCCGGCCATATTTAAATATGGATCGCTTTATTCCGGTGAACAATTGAGTGATTTAACCAAACGCCCAAAGTTAATCGCCACTGATCTCGATGGAACCATAGTTCCGCACTATGGAAAGATTTCACAACGCACAAAAGAGGCATTTACTTCAGCACACAATCTCGGGATAGAAATTTTTTATGTAACGGGACGTCCACCGCGATGGATGCCAGACATCGCCGAAACTTTTCCGTTCGGCAAGAGCATCCTTGGAAATGGCGCTCTGTATTACGACATTCACAACCAGAAAGTTTTGGAAGAGTGGTTGATGCCCGTTGATAATCAGATTCAAACCGTGAATCTCTTGCGTCGCGCCATTCCCACAATCTCATTTGCGGTTGAATCACATAATTATTTCCACCGAGAAAAGGCGTATGTCCCGCGATGGGATGTAGGGCTCGATAACGTCGGCGTTCATGACATCACCGAAATTATGGAAGGTCCAGCTTTGAAGATTTTGGCGCGCTGCTCCGACCAAGAACTCACTTCCGATGAGATGCTTGACATCGCAGTTATTGAACTTGAGGGAGTTGCGACAGTGACACATTCGAATCTGCATGACTCACTTCTAGAAATCAATGCTCTTGGGGTTTCCAAGGGTTCAACGTTGGCGAAACTCGCAGAACGTCAAGGAATCAACGCTGATCAAGCTGTGGCCTTTGGTGATAATCCAAATGATTTCACAATGTTGGCATGGGCCGGGCGTTCGTGGGCAATGGGTGATGGGCATCCTGACGGTAAAAAACACGCGAAATCTGTAGCCGCTCCACATCAAGAAGATGGAGTTGCAATAGAAATTGAGAAGTTATTGGAGTTACCTGCATGAGCGCAGCAGTCCCGTTGTGGCTTGATTTGCTTACGGTTGGAATTGGCGCACTACAAGGCGCGCTCTTTGCAATCTTTTACAAACGTTTCGATTTAGTTGGTGTTATTGCAGTCGCGATTCTTACTGGACTCGGCGGAGGAATCGTTCGTGATCTTCTTCTTGCAGTTGGCCGGCCCGCAGCCATGGAAGATAAGTACATTCTTACCGCGATTGCCGCTGTGGTTACAGCGCTCATTATTGGACGTTGGTTTAAGTCTGCAGTGAACACCGTTGTATTTTTGGATTCTGTCGCAATGTCACTTTTCGCTATTGCAGGAACATATAAAGCAACAGTCAATCTAACTTCAGATTTAGTTGCAGTACTTCTTGGCATCATTACTGCGGTGGGTGGCGGAGTACTTCGCGATGTTGTATGTCGCATAACCCCACAGATTTTTTCTGGAGGCCCTCTTTACGCAACAGCTTCGGCAATCGGTGCAACAGTCTTCGTCTTTCTCACAAACACTTCAATTAATTTGAATGTAGCGGTTGCTATTTCTGCAACACTCATTGTTGCGATTCAAATGGCATCAGTTCGCTTCCGAATTCATCTCAAACCCGCATTGCCAAGTTTGGATTTTGAAGACCCCTCCAAGTAAAGGTAAGTTTTCCCACGGAGGGCTCGCATAGTGGCCTAGTGCACCGGTCTTGAAAACCGGCAAGGGAAACCTTCGTGGGTTCAAATCCCACGCCCTCCGCTCGTTTTTCAAATACCTGTGGGCGATTTCATAAGGGTTCACCTAGCCGGTAATCATTTCGAATAGGAAAATTGCGGCATAACTTCAAGCCGTTCCTCCAAGGAGGCAATGCGTGGCCACAGGTGTTTTCTCTGCTACTCGAGCAGCAATCAAAGAGCGCACGCTCAGAACTGATCGTTGGTGGCTACAACCCCTTATCACTGTGGCAGTTTTAGTTTCATTTATTATCTACGCAACTTTCCGCGCATTTGAAAAGAAGTATTACTTTGCAGAGCCGTTGATCTCTCCGTTCTATTCACCATGTCTCTCATCAGCATGCGTTGAAGGCTCAACACATTTTGGAACACCCATCGGAACAATTTCGCTTTTTGGCATGATTATTTCGCCAGCACTTTTCATTTTGATTTTCCCATTGGGATTCCGTCTGACTTGTTATTACTACCGCAAGGCTTATTACCGATCATTTTGGATGTCACCACCAGCTTGCGCAGTCGCTGAACCTCATTCCAAGTACACCGGTGAAACTCGTGCGCCCTTAATTTTGCAGAACGGTCATCGTTGGTTTTTCTTCGCTGGATTAATTTTCAATGTCATTCTTACCTATGACGCCATAATCGCTTTTAAAAATCCAGAAGGCGAGTGGGGACACATGAGCGTCGGAACGTTAGTGCTTCTCGCTAACGCGACTTTGTTGTGGCTCTATTCAGCATCATGCCATACCTGCCGTCACACAATTGGTGGACGGTTAAAGCATTTCTCTAAACATCCCATCCGTTACAAGTTATGGGGATGGGTATCTGTTCTCAATCATCGCCACCCGGTTTATGCATGGATCTCACTCTTTGGTGTCGCACTTACCGATCTCTATGTACGCCTGGTCGCATCCGAAACTATTACCAACTACTACTTCTTCTAGGACGAATCCATGGCAAATAACGAAATCCATTTCGATCGCTATCGATTCGATGTAGTTGTCATCGGAGCTGGTGGCGCTGGATTGCGCGCCGCTGTTGAAGCTCGTCAAGCAGGTCTTCGCGTTGCAATCATCTGTAAATCACTCTTTGGTAAAGCTCATACAGTTATGGCAGAAGGTGGCGCTGCTGCCGCGATGGGCAACGTCAATGAGAACGATGGCTGGAAAGTTCACTTCCGCGACACAATGCGCGGTGGAAAATTCCTCAACAACTGGCGCATGGCCGAACTGCACGCAAAAGAATCTCCAGATCGAATTTGGGAACTCGAAACTTGGGGCGCGCTCTTTGATCGCAC
>CAZZMU010000019.1:3181-5536 GCA_964655345.1 uncultured Clavibacter sp. | reverse complement strand
ACTTCAAATTCGTGGGAAGGAACGGGCGATGGCCACGCTCTTGCCCTCAAAGCAGGTTCCGCTCTTGTCGACATGGAATTTGTGCAATTCCATCCAACAGGCATGGTCTGGCCACCTTCAGTCCGCGGAATTCTTGTAACTGAATCAGTTCGTGGCGACGGTGGCGTGCTTACCAACAGCGAAGGTAAGCGCTTTATGTTCAACTACATCCCTGAAGTTTTCAAAGATAAATATGCGGACAACGAAGAAGAAGCAGACCGTTGGTATAAAGATCAAAATAACAATCGCCGTCCTCCAGAACTTCTTCCACGTGATGAAGTAGCGCGTGCGATCAATGCCGAAGTTAAAGCAGGTCGCGGCTCGGAACATGGTGGCGTGTATCTCGATGTTTCTAAACGCTTGCCTGCCGACGAAATTAAGCGTCGCCTTCCATCGATGTGGCATCAATTTAAAGAGCTTGCCGACGTTGATATCACCGAACAACCCATGGAAGTTGGTCCCACATGCCACTACGTCATGGGTGGCGTAAAAGTCGACCCCGACACAACTGCTGCATATGGTGTTGAAGGTTTGTTTGCTGCGGGCGAAGTTGCCGGCGGAATGCATGGCTCAAATCGTCTTGGCGGAAATTCGCTTTCGGATCTTCTGGTTTTTGGTCGCCGTGCTGGCGCCGGCGCCGCTGATTACGTGAAGAAGTTGGGCGGGAAAACTCCTGAAGCCAGCGATAAAGCGATCGCTAAAGCCCACGATCATCTCAATGCTCCCTTCACTCGTGAAGGAAATGAGAATCCCTATTCACTTCATAATGAATTACAGAACGTCACCCAAGATCTCGTGGGAATCATCCGCACCGAGAAGGAACTTGTTGATGCGCTCAAGAAACTGGAATCAATCCGCGAACGCGCCGGAAAAGTAAAAGCTACGGGCGGAAAAGCATTTAATCCTGGATTCCATCTAGCCATTGATCTAGAGAATATGTTGTTGGTATCTGAATCCATCGCACGATCGGCGCTAGAACGTCAAGAATCTCGCGGCGGACACACACGCGATGATTATCCAAAGATGGATCCGAATTGGCGCCAGGTCAATCATCTCACTAAGTGGAGTGGCAAATCTGTCGAAGTTGAAGCACAACCTGCAAAGATGCTGCCATCTGAACTTCTAGAGTTATTTGAGATGGATGAATTAAAGAAATATTTCACCGAGAAGGAACTCGCGAAAGGCGGCAATTAAATGACCCGCAAAGTGAAGCTGCGTATCTGGCGCGGAGATTCCAAAAATGGTGAGTTCAAAGATGTCAGCGTTGACGCCAACGAAGGCGAAGTGGTTCTTGATGTCATTCACCGCGTCCAGGGAACTCAAATGCCTGATCTTGCGGTTCGTTGGAATTGCAAAGCAGGCAAATGTGGTTCGTGCTCGATGGAAATTAACGGCAAGCCGCGTCTAGCATGCATGACCCGAATGAATTCATTTGGTGATGATGAAACCATCACAGTTACACCATTGCGCGCATTCCCTGTTATCCGTGATCTCGTCACAGATGTCTCTTTCAACTATAAGAAAGCTATGGAAGTACCTGCGTTCGAAGGCCCAGAAGATCTCAAACCTGGTGAGTATCGGATGCAACAAGTCGACGTAGAGCGAAGCCAAGAATTCCGTAAATGCATCGAATGTTTCCTTTGCCAAGACACATGCCATGTAATTCGTGATCATGAAGAGAATAAGAAGTCATTTGCTGGACCGCGATTCTTTATTCGTATTGCCGAATTAGATATGCACCCCCTTGATCGCTTACGAAATCGCAAACAGAAAGCTCAAGAGGAACACGGATTGGGAATGTGTAACATCACTAAGTGTTGTACTGAAGTCTGTCCAGAACACATCAAGATTACTGATAACGCGATCATTCCCATGAAAGAACGCGTTGTTGATGTGAAGTACGACCCCGTACGTTGGTTGGGCTCAAAGATTCGAAAGCGCGAAGGCATAAATTAATGAATTTGGTTAAACGCTGGGCGATTCTCGCTTTAGCTTTCTGGCTAACCACATTTATTGTTAGCGGAATTCAAATCCAGAGCGGGGCTTGGAATTATTTCTGGGTCGCTGCCCTATTCGGAGTTATCAACACAATTCTTGGAGGCTTACTCAAACTCTTTACGCTTCCAGCTGTGATTCTCACTTTTGGTCTTTTTATCTTCGTTATCAATGCTGCGATGCTCATGTTGGTAGATCGTTGGAGCGATGTGCTTACGATTGATAAGTTCACATCTGCTCTCATCGGATCACTCATCATTAGTCTAATTTCGGGTTTAACAAACAAAATCGTTAATCGGGCGTGAAAAACCTTCTTGCAGT
>CAZZMU010000019.1:0-3081 GCA_964655345.1 uncultured Clavibacter sp. | reverse complement strand
CCGCGGACTAGCTTTGAACTTGCTGAGCAATTATGGATTAGGAGTTCTCGCGGCGAGCGCAGGACTCTGGGTTGCGTCATAATTACCTTATGAAGCGTTTCGTTCCTGCAGCAATTGCTCTGTTATTGCTCTCTGCTTGTGGTTCTGATGCAGAAACCGATGGCGCTCCAATTCTTCCATCTGTTCCTAGCGAATGCGCTAAGACAAAAATACTTGATTCATTCCCTGATCGAATCCCAAATCCAAAATTCATTAACACCGAATGGGAACCCGCCGAAGGAACTGATCTCTTTGCTGCTTATAACGCTGGTGGAATTGCGTGTAGTTACGGTATTCAAGAGGCAGAAATTGGTGCCACAATTTTGTGGGCGCCAGATAATCAATTGCTCTTTAGCGAATTAACCCCGCGCTGGGTCGCAGCCGGTCAGAAAAGCCTTGATTTACCTGATTTAGATGAAGAGAAAGCTTATGTGTTGACTGAAGGGGTTGAGGGGCAAGGGGAGTACCACGTATGGGCAATCAACCTACTAATTCAAGGTTCATGGATTCAGGTTGCTGGAACATTCTTTGGTTCAATCGATGAAGCAATGCCCATCGTGAAAGCTGCGGTCGCATCACTTCGTTCTCCAGAAGAAACTGCCAAGAAGAGCGTGGCAGGTTGTTACATGGCAGAACTTCCTAAAGATTTATATGTTCTCAATATTGATTACCACGATAACAACATGATTTCTGCCGGTATGTTTCATAAAGATTTTGTAGGTGAATCAACAAAGGGTCTCATGATTGGAACCTACACAAACGGAATCATTCAAGGTGTCTACCGTTACTCCATCGGTGATAAGAACTTTGAGCAAGAAATATTTCTCAAAGGCGATAAGAGTGGTTTTGTGAATGGATCTGGCCCAATCTCAAAGAGCGCAGGAGTGGAGAAATTCACTCGCCCCTTGAACATCTCATGGGACAGTAACTTTAAATATGTACCGGCTGAAGACTGCGAGTCTTTAGTTAGAACGTAGGCTGCTGATCCAGGCCTCAACCTCGTCAGGATGACGTGGCATCGCACCGCTTAAGTTCTTACAACCATCTTTTGTTACGAGCACATCATCTTCGATTCGTACGCCAATGCCACGATATTCCGCAGGGAACAATGTGTCATCAGGTTGAATATAAAGACCAGGTTCAACAGTAAGGATCATGCCTTCTTCCAAAACACCTTCTGTATGCGCTTCTTTCCGAGCAAGTGCGCAATCATGAACATCCATACCCAACATGTGTCCAGTGCCGTGGACGGTCCAACGACGATGCAATCCAACATCTGGCTTTAGTGATTCTTCGGCAGAAATTGGTAGGACGCCCATCTCTTCTAAACCACGTGCCAGAACTTGGCTCGCGGCAACATGGAAATCGCGGAATTTAGCGCCTGGTTTTACCGCTTTCATGCCCGCTTCCTGGGCCTCATATACCAACATGTAGATCTTGCGTTGCGCTTCGGTAAATTTTCCATTAATGGGCAATGTGCGAGTGATATCTGCGGTGTAGAGTGATTCTGCTTCAACGCCGGCATCAATCAAAACCAATTCACCGTCACGGAGCTCTCCATCATTTCGAATCCAGTGCAGAACGCACGCATGTGAACCAGCTGCAACGATGCTGTCGTAACCAAGATCATTTCCTTCATAACGCGCACGCGCAAAGAATGCGCCCTCAACTAATCGTTCGCCACGCTTCTTACCAACAGCGTTGGGAATTGCGCGGATCATGTCTTCGAATCCGCGATGAGTTGCATCAATTGCTTTCTGCATTTCCGCTATTTCAAAACTATCTTTTACTAAACGCGCTTCAGAGAGCCAGGAATGCAAAGTCGCATCGTCGGCATTTTCCTTAATACGAGAATCAATATAAGAATCTTCACCACGTATGGTCAGAGATTCGCGTGCGCTTTCCAAGAATGCATCAAGTGAATCGATATGTCTTACTGATATGTCATAGGCAAATTCGGTTTCCTCTAAAGTCATACGGCGACCAACCCAGAATTCACCATGGCGAACATTTCGGTAGAACTCATCGCTGTTGTTGCGAGTTGATCGAGGATGGATGAATAAAAGCGAATCGTGCCCCGTATCATTCGGTTCAAGAATTAAAACCGAATCGGGAACTGCATCAGTCCCATTGATTCCCGTCAGCCAGGAATATGCAGTATGTGGGCGAAAACGGTAATCAGAATCGTTGCTGCGGACTTTGAAAGTTCCGGCAGGAATCACAAGCCGCTTGCCTGGGAAAGCTGCTGATAATTTATTTCGGCGAGCCACCGCAAACGATGCGACCGGATTTTTCTTTAATCCATCAAGAGGAGAAGGCGCCCAACCTTGTTCCATGAACTTCTTCAAAGGCTCAGGGGTGGGGATGTCATGAGGACGATTTGGCAGCTTGCGCTCTTTACCTTGATCAAATGTCGCCACGGGGCTCCTCCTTTGAGAATCTCCCACCAAGGTTAGCCGTGCCTTGGTCATCTCGTCACCAATGCGGTGCGTTACTTAATTGTTACGCAGTTACAGGCCATATTCAGAGGGAAGTCCTTGATGCCTGAGAGGCCCGAAGACGAGAATCCGCTCTGACGGAACGCGGGCCCCGACACAGGGGTCTGGACCGTTTACTCCGGAGGAAATAACTAGATGAAAATCGGTACAAAGAAAATCTTCGTAGCCGCAACCATCGCAACACTTCTAGGTTCTCTAGTAAGTGCACTTCCTGCAGGTGCTGCAGTGAACTGCGATCCGTTTAGCGGATACAAGAATCTCAAAGGTAAGAAAGTAACAATCTTCACCTCAATCCTCGAACCAGAACTCTCAACTCTCAAGAAAGCTTGGGGAGATTTTGAGAAGTGCACTGGTGTGAAGATCAACATCGAAGGATCAAACCAGTTCGAAGCGCTTCTACCAGTTCGTGTCAAAGGTGGAAATGCTCCTGATCTTGCTTTCATCCCACAGCCAGGTCTTCTACAGAAACTCGTTGCAATGGGCAAGGTCAAGCCAGCTCCTGCATCAGTTGCTGCAAACGTAAATAAATTCTGGTCAAAGAGCT
>CAZZMU010000018.1:0-11656 GCA_964655345.1 uncultured Clavibacter sp. | reverse complement strand
CTTCGAGGTATGGCAAAAAAGAGCGCCCCACGCTGGTTAAATCCCCGCGAAATGAAGGCTTGGCGTTCATACATCATCGCCTCACGTCGATTGTTGGACGCACTTGATTCAGATCTTGAGGGCCACGATTTAACAATGGCCGACTACGAAGTTATGGCCCAACTTTCTGATGCCCCAGGTCGCCGAATGCGCATGAGCGAACTGGCTGACCTTGCGATGCTTTCAAAATCTCGACTTTCCCATCGAATGAAAGTTATGGAGAAGGCCGGTTGGGTTCGCCGCGAAGAATGTGTTGAGGATCGACGAGGTTATTGGGCGGTAATGACAGATAAGGGTTGGAAGGCGATTGTTGCCGCGGCCCCTAGTCACGTGAACAGCGTGCGCACCAGATTTATTGATCAGCTATCTACAAAAGAGCAAGAAGCCCTGGCTGGAATCTTCGGCCATGTGACCGCTGAGCTTCGGGAACAGTTTAAAAAAGAGGGATCAGGGAAGTAGTAAAAAGAGAAAAGCCCGGCGCATATGCAGCCGGGCTTTTTCTGTAATTCTGGCGCTAGCTTACTTAGCAGCCTTCTTACGACGACGACGCTTTGGGGCAGCCTTCTTAGCAGCAGCCTTCTTACGACGCTTCTTTGGAGCAGCCTTAGCAGCAGCCTTCTTACGACGACGACGCTTTGGTGCAGCCTTAGCAGCAGCCTTCTTACGACGACGCTTTGGTGCTGCCTTAGGAGCAGCTTTCTTACGACGCTTTGCAGCCACGTAGATTTCCTTTCAGAATGGTTCGATCCGTCACCGAACCTGTTCAAGGCAAATCGTGACAGTATTTACGGAAACTTTCCACTATTTTGGGTAAAAAATGCGCCTGCGTGTCGCATTTCATTTTTCCAAAAAAATGTGCTTTTGCTCTTTTTCAAGGGTGCAAAATTGATATTTTTTACGCGTAAAAAGTGCAAAAATCGCATTTTTCTAGTTTTTGACGCAAAATTCAGCGAGACAGTTACCCGAGGGTAATAAAAAATATTTTTAAGAAATTTCCCGATTTTGGCGGATTTTTGCCTGTTCGACGGCAAATTCGTTGGTTCGGACATCATAGGCGCGGAACTTGGGCATGAACGATGCAATTGCAGAAACGAAACCAATGCAGAGCAATCCTCCTCCAACAATGGACGTTCGCAGTGATGTGAGCGCCGCCATCCCACCAGCCCGTGCCTGGCCACCTAATGGACCTAAGAGATAGGAGAGCATTTCGATTCCTGCTAAACGACCACGTAATTCATCAGGAATTGATTGATTCCAAATAAAGCCCCTAAATAAAGCACTTACTTGGTCGAAAGCTCCGGCAATAATCAAAGAACCGATGACAAGATAAAGCGAGTCCGTTGATCCGGCGACCACAATTGCGACCCCCCAACCAAGGGCTCCAATCACAACGGCGCGACCGTGGTGCGGATAATTTCGCATCCACCCACTCATCAAGGTCACAAGGACTGCTCCGATGGTTATCGATGAATAGAAGAAACCAAGGGCGTACGGTGCCCCAATCGCGTCGGCCCAAAATGGAAATAGCGCCATGGGCATAGCGAGAAACATCGCAGCCAGATCCACAACATATGTACCGAGAAGATCTTTTCGGTTATAGGCATATCGGATGCCCTCCATCAGGGCCGCGACTGAAGGCGGGGTTGTCTTGCCAATCGGAGGAACGCTTCGAACCCTCCATAGAAGTGCGAGCGAAACAATGAATGTGCAGCAGTCCACGAGATAACCCGCTCCTGCTCCATAACTTGCAATGATGATTCCGCCAGCTGACGGTCCAACGATTCCGCCGAATTGCCAACGCAAACTCATCAGCGCGCTAGCACTCGGTAGGTCACCGTGGCTGACCAATCGCGGCAAAATTGCATCTTGGCTGGGTCGCTTAAGTCCACTCAGGGCAGCGAAAATCGCTGCAATTACGAAGAGCAATATGACACTGGGTTCTTGTCGCAGAGAATTGAGAAAGAGAACTAGCGTTGCAATCAACGTTCCGAATTCGGTCAACCAGATCATCTTTTTGCGATCCACATAATCTGCGAGGACTCCGCCGTAGAGGCCAAAGATGGTGAGCGGGATTATTTCGACCGCCCCAATCAAGCCGACCGCCCAATATGAATTGGTGAGTTCCTTAATTTGAAAAGGCAGGGCGACAAAGGTGATCATCGATCCGAAATACGAGAAAAGACCAGCGCTCCAGAGCAACCTGAAATCGCGATATTTCTTTAACGGAGATAGATCAATTGCGTACTTGCGCACGGTTAAGTGTAGGAGTCGACCTCCAAAAAATTAGTGAAAAGTCTCGGCTTCGGAAGGAAAAGATCCGTTTTCAACATCGGCCATCCATCGCCGGGCGCTCTCAATCATCTCTGTTCTGAGGTTGGAATAGGAGCGCGCAAATCGCGGAGGTTTTGGCGTCAGCCCCATGAGATCGGTCCACACCAGAACTTGGGCATCACATGACGGTCCGGCTCCAATTCCTATTGTTGGTATCGAGAGTGAGGACGTGATCTTTGCTGCTAGCTCAGCAGGTATGAGTTCGAGAACCACACCAGAACATCCAGCCTCTTGGAGTGCAATCGCATCGGCCAATATCGCATCGCCGGAATCGTTTCGACCTTGAACCTTAAATCCGCCAAAAGCGTTGACTGATTGGGGAGTCATTCCTAGATGTCCGACGACGGGGATTCCATACTTAACAAGAGCTTTAATCTGTTCGACGACGCGAACCCCGCCTTCAAGTTTGACGGCGTGAGCTTTGGATTCCTTGAGGAATCTGATTCCGGTTTCAAGTGCTTGATCGGCGGATCTTTCATAGGAACCGAAAGGAAAATCGGCGATTACCAAGGCCTTCTGCGATCCGCGAACCACAGCTCGAGTAAGAGGAATGAGTTCATCAACAGTCACAGGAATTGTGTTCTCATCGCCGAGAAAATTATTTCCGGCGCTGTCGCCTACCAAGAGGACGGGAATTCCGGCTTCATCAAAGATCGAGGCTGTGACCGCGTCGTACGACGTCAGCATTGACCATTTCTTGCCAGCCTTTTTCCAGGCAGCCAAGTCGGCAATTGTGTAGCGAGCCATGAGAACTCTTTTCTCCTCGAAGCTGATGGTGGTCAGTCCCCGGGTTGTGTGGCCCGAGTCTATCGATACTCTTGAACTGTGCCTACAGAGTTAACGCGCTCACTCAGAGTCGCCATGGCCCAGGTCAATCCCGTGGTCGGCGATATCGATGGCAATGCTGCGCTGATTAAAAACTCCGTTGAGCAAGCCCTTCGCAGCGATGTCGATGTGGTCGTTTTTCCAGAGATGGTTCTGACCGGCTACCCAGTCGAGGATCTGGCTCTCAGGCCCGCATTTCGCAAAGCCTCACAAGAACGAGTTCATCTTCTCGCGCAAGAATTAAAGGACTTGGGCGCTGGTGATGTGCTTGTTCTCGTCGGCTACTTGGATGAGCGAATAAAACCGCAGAATGCAGTGGCTCTGATTCACGACGGCGCGGTTAAAGCAACGTACATTAAACATCACCTTCCAAACTATGGCGTTTTTGATGAGTTCCGGAATTTCGGCCCCGGCCAAGGCACGCTGATCGCGCGCTTTCGCGGCGTAGATATTGCGGTCGCTATTTGTGAAGACATTTGGCAAGACGATGGTCCAATGGCCGAACTCGCAGATCGAACTCCAGGGATTGTCCTTGTTCCAAATGGAAGCCCTTACGAACGCAATAAAGATGATGTGAGGCTTGCACTGGTCCAACGTCGCGTACAACAAATTGGCGCACCTATGGTTTATGTAAATATGACCGGCGCCCAAGATGATTTGGTCTTTGATGGTGATTCTTTGGCCGTTAGCGCCCAAGGATTAGTTCTAGCGCGCGCGGAACAATTCACTTCCGCTCTCACCATCGTTGATATTCCAGTTGCAGAGAAAACCTCCACCCCAGATCTCGTTTTGGATGAGACCCCGCCGAAGGATCGCGCCGAACTTAGCTCCTCGATTGCCCATCGTTTGAATGATGAAGAAGAGGTGTGGAAAGCACTTGTTATGGGCCTCGGCGATTATGTTCGAAAGAATGGATTTAAGAGCGTTGCACTTGGCCTTTCAGGTGGAATTGATTCAGCCCTCGTAGCAACGATCGCAGTTGACGCGCTCGGGAAAAATAACGTTTACGGAGTTTCATTACCAAGCAAATATTCCTCGGATCATTCCAAAACTGATGCCCAACTCCTTGCCTCAAACCTTGGTATCAATTTCCGCACCATAGAGATTGAGCCCGTGGTTCAGGCTTTTGTAAAGGCCACAACCCTCACGGGTCTTGCTGAGGAGAATGTCCAAGCGCGAGTTCGTGGCTCGCTGTTGATGGGGATCTCCAATCAAGAGGGCCACCTCATTCTGGCAACGGGAAATAAGTCTGAATTAGCAGTCGGGTACTCAACTCTGTACGGAGATGCCGTAGGCGGATTTGCTCCTATTAAAGATATCTTCAAAGTTGATGTATGGAGTTTGGCGACGTGGAGAAATCACAGAGCTCTCTCGGTCGGTGAGGTTCCTCCGATACCTGAAAGTTCCATCACAAAAGAACCAAGCGCAGAATTGCGACCAGGTCAGAAAGATACGGATTCGTTACCTGACTATCGACTCTTGGATCGCTTGCTCAATATCTATGTTGAAAAGAATGGCGATGCTGTCGAGATCATCAAAGCTGGTTTTGATAAACCTTTAGTAGACCGAGTTATCGCTATGGTGGATAAAGCGGAATACAAAAGACGCCAATATCCGCCTGGACCAAAAGTATCGTCGATTGCTTTTGGAAAAGACCGTCGATTGCCTATGACATCTCGCTGGAAAGAACGCTAGACCTGCAAACAATTCGCAAGTAGCGATTTTTCTTACTTTCAATAAAATTCTCCTCATGCAATCGATGCGTCAATGGTTCTTCACCCGCCGCCGCGTTATCGATTTTGGCCGCGCTAATTCATGCGGTTGCTGTAATTAATTCGCTGAACTAATCAGCACAAATGTTTATGCGCGTTCTCGCGCGCCAGAAAGTCCCATGTGAATTTCACGGAGAACACAAAGGAGAAGTTATGAAGGTTTATAAAGATATTACCGAAGTTTTTGGAAACACCCCATTAGTACAGCTCAATCGCATGACAGATGGCGCAAAGGCAAAAGTTTTTGCAAAACTTGAGTTCTATAACCCCACCAGCACCGTCAAGGATCGCATCGGAATTGCCATGGTTGATGCTGCAGAAAAGAGTGGGCAACTTAAGCCGGGCGGAACAATCGTGGAAGCAACATCTGGCAATACCGGAATTGCTCTTGCGATGGTGGGGGCGGCCCGCGGATATAAGACCATTTTGACGATGCCAGAATCGATGTCAAAAGAACGTCGGGCGCTATTAAGAGCATTCGGAGCTGAATTAGTTCTGACTCCAGCTTCAGAAGGCATGAAAGGTGCGGTAGCCAAAGCTGAAGAAATCGGCGCAAATGGCGCAGTTCTGGTTCGACAATTCGAGAACGAGGCCAACCCTGAAATTCATCGAAAAACAACCGCTGAGGAAATTTGGCGCGATACCGATGGAAAAGTTGATGCGGTTGTTGCAGGTATTGGAACGGGTGGAACAATCACAGGAATCGGCCAAGTTCTAAAGTCACGGAAACCAGAAATCAAGATATTTGCGGTCGAACCTGCTGCTTCACCAATTCTTAATGGAGGTAAGCCAGGTGGTCATCCCATCCAGGGCATCGGACCGAATTTCATTCCACCGATTTTGGACCGCTCCGTATATGACGAAGTTATTGATGTTGCTGCAGATGATGCTGTGAAATTTGCACGTCGCGCAGCAAGTGAAGAAGGAATCTTGGCCGGAATTTCGTCAGGCGCTGCGCTATGGGCAGCGACACAAGTTGCGCAACGTGATGAATTTGCTGGCAAGAATATTGTCGTAATAATTCCATCTTTCGGAGAGCGATATCTCTCAACAATTCTTTACCAAGATTTGATGGATGCTTAAGTGTTGTCGCGAATCATAGAAGACCTCGATACCGCGTTGCGGCGTGATCCCGCGGCGCGCAATCGACTAGAAGTCGCGCTAACTTATCCTGGCGTTCACGCGATCTGGGGTTATCGCATCGCACACTTCTTCTGGCGACGCGGTTTGAAATTGTTAGCGCGGATCTACGCAAACTGGGTGCGCACCGCAACCGGTATCGAGATCCATCCTGGCGCAAAAATCGGTCGACGATTTTTTATCGATCACGGTATGGGAGTCGTTATTGGCGAGACGACAGTAGTTGGTGATGACGTGATGATTTATCACGATGTCACGTTGGGTGCTCGAACTTTTGAGAATGGGAAAAGACATCCAACTATCGGCGATAACGTAATTATTGGTGCTGGTGCGAGAGTTCTTGGAAATGTCTCCGTGGGCACAGGTGCTCGCATCAGCGCCAACACCGTTGTTACGCGCGACGTTGCGGCGCGGACTGATATCGACGCTTCAGAACAGTTCGTCATATAACTCGATAACCCCTGCTTTCGTAACATAGCCGTAATCATCACGGGGCAGACTGCGGCCCATGAGTTCGACTTCCTCGCAGTCCGCCGACGTTACGAAGCAACAAGAGTTTGTTCTTCGCACCCTTGAAGAACGCGATATCCGCTTTGTGAGACTTTGGTTCACCGATGTCCTGGGCTTTCTTAAATCAGTAGCAATTGCTCCGCCTGAACTTGAGAATGCTTTTGCTGAAGGAATCGGTTTTGATGGTTCCGCAATTGAAGGATTCGCACGCGGGACTGAATCAGATATGTTGGTAAAGCCTGATCCGGCAACATTTTCAATTTTGCCGTGGCGCACTGAAAAACCTGGTGCGGCTCGAATCTTCTGTGACATCACTTTGCCTGATGGAACTCCATCGCCCGTTGATCCACGAAATGTATTGAAGCGAGCTCTCGATAAAGCAGCTCAGATGGGCTTCACTTGTTATACGCATCCAGAAATTGAATTCTTTTTATTTAAGGATCAACCAGTTTCTGGCGTAAAGCCGACACCTGTTGATTCGGGTGGATATTTTGACCACACTCCAACCGCAGTGGGACATGATTTCCGCCGCCAAGCAATCACCTTGCTAGAAGCTATGGGAGTTTCCGTCGAATTTAGCCATCACGAAGGCGCTCCCGGTCAGCAAGAAATCGATCTTCGTTATGCCGATGCGTTGAGTACAGCAGATAACATCATGACGTTCCGTCATATCATCAAAGAAGTTGCGCTCGATCAAGGATGTCATGCATCTTTCATGCCCAAACCATTTACCGAACATCCTGGATCAGGAATGCATACGCACTTTTCACTATTCCAAGGTGAGAAGAATGCTTTCTTTGCTGAAGGTAAAGAGGACCAACTTTCGGATATTGGTCGTTCATTTATTGCCGGCATTGTGAAACATGCACCTGAATTTATTGCAGTAACGAATCAATGGGTTAATTCCTACAAGCGTCTTCACGGTGGGGGAGAAGCGCCAGCAAAGATTTCTTGGGGTAAAGAAAATCGCGATGCGATGGTGAGAATTCCTATGTATAAGCCGAAGAAAGAGAACTCAACCCGTATCGAATTTCGCGCCCCGGACTCGGCATGTAATCCATATTTAGCTTTTGCTGTGACAATTGCAGCTGGCCTTAAAGGCGTAGAAGGCAAATATCAACTCGAGAAAATCGCACAACCAACGACGCTTCCCGCAAATCTCCATGATGCAATTTTGGCAATGGAAAAAAGTGAGTTAGTTCGTGAAACTCTAGGCGAGCATGTTTTTGAGTATTTCCTTCGCAATAAGCGCGCTGAATGGGATGAGTACCGCAAGCAGGTAACGGCCTTCGAACTCGATCGATATTTGCCAGTCCTCTAAACCGCAGGCTAACCTTCACCCATGTTCTGCAGCGAGTTGCTATCACTGAACGCTCTCTTGGGCGCACTCCTCCTTCGCTGCCGTGGCGAGGCCAATTAACCGGTCTCCTCGCCGCGGGGTTTGACCGCACCGGTTAACACATCCGGTCGAGTCAACCCAATCAAATAAGGAGTAAAGAAGTGAACTTCCCGAAACAAAATCCATCTTCGATGCCAATGCATCGTTATTCATCCTTTGTGCCCGTAGTGTTAAATGATCGCACGTGGCCAACTAAACAAATGTCAAAGGCGCCCCAATGGTGCTCGGTGGATCTTCGTGATGGCAATCAAGCGCTCATCGACCCAATGGATGTCCCTCGCAAATTGGCGATGTTCAATCTCTTGGTGAAGATGGGTTACAAAGAAATCGAAGTTGGTTTCCCCAGTGCCAGCCAAACTGATTTTGATTTCGTTCGCAAAATTATCGACGATGGAATGATTCCTGATGATGTAACAATCCAAGTTCTTACTCAAGCGCGCGAGAATCTGATTCGTCGAACTTATGAATCATTAGTTGGAGCTAAGCAAGCAGTTGTGCATCTTTATAACTCGACTTCAACTCTGCAAAGAAGAGTTGTATTCGGGCTTGATAAAGAGGGAATTAAGAAGATCGCTGTTGATGGAGCAAAACTCTGCAAAGAGTTGGTAGCTACCGTCCCCGGAACGAAGATCTCTTTCGAATATTCCCCGGAGTCATACACAGGAACTGAGCTGGAATTCGCGCTAGAAGTGTGTAATGCCGTCAATGATGTTTGGCAGCCCACTCCGGAATGGAAGACGATCATCAATCTTCCCGCCACCGTTGAAATGGCAACCCCCAATGTATACGCCGACTCGATCGAGTGGATGCATCGAAATCTAAAATATCGCGAAGGAATTGTTTTAAGTCTCCATCCGCATAATGATCGCGGAACCGGAGTTGCAGCAGCAGAACTCGGATATCTTGCTGGCGCTGATCGCATAGAAGGAACGCTCTTTGGAAATGGGGAGCGCACTGGAAATGTGTGTTTAGTGACGCTTGGGTTAAATCTCTTAAGTCATGGGATCGACCCGATGATTGATTTCAGTGATATTCCAGAAATCCGTCGTACCGTTGAATATGCAAATCAACTTCGCGTACCAGAACGTCATCCATATGGTGGCGATTTAGTTTTCACCGCCTTCAGCGGCTCGCATCAAGATGCAATCAAAAAAGGATTTGAACATCTAGAGAAGGATGCTGGCGCTGCCGGAAAGGCAGTTGATGATTTTACCTGGGCAGTTCCATATCTACCGATTGATCCAAAAGATATCGGTCGTTCATATGAAGCAGTAATTCGAGTTAACTCGCAATCAGGTAAGGGTGGCGTTGCCTACATTATGAAGACGGAACATCATCTGGATCTGCCACGAAGATTGCAGATTGAATTTAGCCAAGTGATTCAGTCGCATACAGATGATCAAGGTGGTGAAGTATTCCCAGAACAGATGTGGAATATTTTCGTCGACGAGTATTTGCCGTCAGAGAAAAATCAGTGGGGCAGATTCCGTTTTGAAGGCTTGACCCAAACGTCGACTCAAGACAAAGGTGTCGAGCTCAGCGTCGATCTTTTGGATGCTAAGACTCCTGTGACTCTCAAGGGCCGGGGTAATGGTCCGATTTCTGCTTTCTGTCATGTCATGCAAGCCCATGGAATCGATGTGCAGGTTGCTGATTATTACGAACATGCGATGAGCGCTGGCGGAGATGCCAATGCGGCGGCTTATCTTGAGTGCACAGTTAACGGTGGCACCTTTTGGGGCGTCGGTATAGATCCATCGACCACAACTGCGTCGCTCAAAGCGGTGATTTCAGCGGTCAATCGCGCACTTCGCTAACGACCTTCACTACCGTGTGCCCGTGGCGTTATATCGGGACCATGCCGTTGTGATCAGAACCCAGAAACTGGGGGAGGCAGATCGCATCGTCACACTCTTTAGTCGTGAACATGGCCGGATTCGCGCGGTCGCAAAAGGCGTGCGTCGTACCAAATCGAAATTTGGCGCGCGATTAGAGCCGGCTAGCTACATCGATATACAGCTCTACACTGGAAAGACTTTTGATGTCGTCACTCAGGTCGAGAGCCTTGAGAACTTTGGCGACGTTCTTGCCAGTGATTATCAAAAATGGACTATCGCATCTGCGATATTAGAAGCGTCCGAACGATTTACCTCTCATGAAGGCGAGCCTGCGTTACAACAATTCTTACTGTTGACTGGTGCGCTTAAAGCGCTCGCACATGAATCACACGACCCATCTTTGATTTTGGATGCATATTTGCTCCGATCACTTTCGGTTGCAGGTTATGCCCCATCAATGACTATTTGTTCGCGTTGCGAGGCCCCAGGTCCACATAAATATTTCTCACTCGTCGGTGGCGGATCGGTGTGTGTACAGTGCAAACCTTCTGCTTCTGCAACACCATCTATCGAAACCCTCGCACTCATGTCTGATCTATTGACTGGAAATTGGGATGGTGCAGATTCCAGCGAATTGCGAAATCGGCGCGAAGCCTCGGGTCTTATTGCAGCATATTTACAATGGCACTTAGAGCGCGAATTGCGTTCATTGCCGATGGTGGAAAGAGCAAGTTCGTGAAACCACCAAAAATTCCACGCGAAAAAGTTCCACACCATGTTGCACTCGTTATGGATGGAAACGGTCGATGGGCAAAGAAACGTGGATTGCCGCGCACCAAAGGCCATGAACAAGGTGAAAAATCATTATTTGATGTAGTTGAAGGCGCAATTCAAATCGGAGTCAAAGAGCTATCTGCCTTTGCGTTTTCCACTGAAAACTGGCGGAGATCTCCGGATGAAGTGAAATTCCTCATGGGATTTAATCGCGACGTTATTCGTCGCCGCCGAGATGAAATGAATCGAATGGGTGTTCGCGTCCGCTGGGTTGGGAGGCCGCAAAGGCTTTGGAAGTCGGTCATTGAAGAACTTCAAATCGCCGAAGAGATGACGAAGAAAAACAAAGTCCTTACTTTGAATATGTGCGTGAACTATGGAGGAAGAGCAGAAATAGCTGATGCAGCACAAGCAATTGCTCGAGAAGTTGCCCGAAAGAAGTTGAAGCCTGATCACATTAATGAGAAAGTGTTTGCAAAGTATCTAGATGAACCGAAGATGAGTGACGTTGACCTCTTCTTGCGATCATCTGGAGAACAGAGAACTTCGAATTTTCTGATTTGGCAATCTGCCTACGCGGAGATGGTATTTATGGATGTACTCTGGCCCGACGTCACACGAGAGACGTTATGGAAAGCTATTGAAATCTATGCAGAACGAGATCGACGATTTGGAAAGGCATAAGTATGAGCAGAACAGAAGCTGAATTTTGGTTCGATCCAATATGCCCGTGGGCCTGGATGACATCGCGGTGGATTCTTGAAGTTGAAAAAGTCCGCGATATCTCCGTTAGATGGAATCTGTTCTCTCTCGCGCATCTCAATCGTGACAAAGAACTTCCCGAAGATTACAAAGCTCGCCTGATTCGTTCATGGCACGCAACTCGAGTCATCGCAGCAGCTCAAAAGGCAAAGGGCGCTGATATCACTTTGCCTTTGTACACCGCTATTTCTTCACGAATTCACCTCAAGAAAATGGATGTTGGCGTCGCTCTCTTTGAGGAGGCGCTAGCTGAAGTGGGCTTAGAT
>CAZZMU010000017.1:0-12018 GCA_964655345.1 uncultured Clavibacter sp. | reverse complement strand
AATGAAGTTGTCGTGAGCGCGCTTCTGTCATCGCTACACAAACAACGCCTGAGGTGTATCGGATCATGAAAGCGAGTTTTTCCGTCGTGGCAGCGCTAGCCAGCAAGAATAAGTCACCTTCATTTTCGCGTTTCTCATCATCTGTAACAATGACGAAGCCACCGTTTTTGAAGCGCTCAAGAGCCAATGTCAGATTCTTATCACTCATTGCGCTTCCCTTTGCACCGTCATTAAGCGCTCTACGTATTTGGCAAGCACATCTACTTCAATATTTACCTGATCTCCTTCTTTCCTTGCTCCAAGAGTTGTCTTTGCCAGTGTTTCCGGAATGAGCCATAACGTAACCACGCTTTTTGAATCTTCAATATCTCCGACGGTGAGTGAGACGCCGTCGACACAGATTGATCCTTGATTTACGACATATTTCTTGAGCTGTGGCGGGATCTGGATCGCAAATCTTTGCCATTTATCGCCAGGTTCATTTGCAACCACTTGCCCCACACCATCAACATGACCTTGGACTATATGTCCTCCAAGTCGTGCATCCGCGCGAGTCGCAAGTTCAGCGTTTACTTGAACACCGACATTGAGATTTCCTAAATTACTTAACTTCAATGTTTGAACCATAACATCGACCGTAATCAGGGCTCCCTCAATCTTCGTGGCAGTGAGACAAACGCCGTTAATGGATATCGAGTCACCAATGTGCATCTGTGATGCGAGTGAGGTTTCGATTGTGATAACCGATGATTGAGAACTTCGCTCAACATTTCGAATGGTTGCTAGATCTTGAACTAAGCCAGTGAACATTTATCTCTTCCCCGCTACGCTAAATTCAGAGGTGAAGATTTCAGCAAGAGCGCTGTTTTTGCGCAGTAACTGGGTGCGTAGATCTCGGCCAACGCGATGAATCTCGCCAAGAGAAAAATCTTTTCGATCCGAGAGAGTGGATATTGATAGGTCACCAGCGAGATCCTTGCCGCTGCCCAATAATGTAGGCGCTTGATAGAGAACTACTTCATCGACGAGATCTGCCTCAAAGAGCGCGCTGTTGAACCGAGCTCCGGACTCAACCATGACTTGATTCCAACCTTCTGCTTTCGCCATATCGAGCAACTCAGTGAGTGAGCGTGATTTGATGAATCGAGTCTCGGCCCGATCATTGTTGATTGAAGCATCCGCAGATATCTCGCGATTGCCAATCACGATACGAACTGGATTTACTGAGCGAGAAGTGGGATTTTCACTTTGAAAACGTGGCGTGAGATCAGGGTTATCCTGCATGACAGTCTCCGTCGTTGTGACGATTGCGTCGGATTGATTTCTTAAGATAGCCACGTCAGCTCGGGCATCATCTGACGTTATCCATTTAGAACTTCCATCAGCTGCTGCAATCTTTCCATCCAGTGATGCCGCAATTTTTGTGATAATCCACGGAGCACCAGTGGTCACTTTCTTCAACCAAGCGCGATTGCTGTAGGCGACATACTCTTTTTCAATGCCATCAATAACTTCAATTCCAGCTTCACGAATTTTCTCTGCGCCACCACGTGCTACGGGATTGGGGTCAGCGACGGCGTAAATAACTCGAGCAAAACCGGCCTTGATGATTGCATCACTGCACGGTGGAGTTTTGCCGTGATGATTACATGGCTCAAGTGTGACGACCAGCGTTAATGAGCTGAAATCGGAGATTCCAGAACTCTGCGCGTTCTTTATGGCCACAATTTCTGCGTGATCCCCGCCAACATGAAAACCCGAGGCAATCTCTTGACCATCATCATTAACAATGACTGCGCCAACGATTGGATTTGGTGACGTTCTCCCTAGTCCACGAAGTGAGAGTTTGTTGGCGCGCAACATCGCACGTTGCATCAGCAACAGTTGGTGCGAATCTAGTTTCACGGCGCCCTCTCGGTTAGTGAAGCAACCGGGGCATAGAAGAAATGCCGTCGCTACCGCCGAAGGATCCTTACAACAGCACACGAGAGCGTGCACTAAGAATCGAGCCAGCGATGGCTACGTATGTGTTCCCTCTCATCCGGACTTTAACCGTCGGTCTTGGAATTTCACCAAGTCCACCGTTAGCTGGATGCAAACGGGTCGCAGACTTTAACTGCCGGTTCGGAATTACACCGACCCCGGAAACAACGGTGCGAGTTTACCTAATTGCCGTCCCAAAGCGCCATCTCGCGCTGGAAAGGATCCAATCCCATGGGGCCGAGGTTGAGGGCGTAAGAATGAAATTTCTTTAGGTTGAAATTGGAACCGAGTCGACGCTTTGCATCTTCACGAGCTTCCATCCAGAAACGTTCTCCAACTTTGTAAGAAATTGCTTGCCCGGGCCAGCCAAGATAACGATCGACTTCGCTGCGCGCTGAGATGTCATCAAGGAGTGCGCGTTCATGAAGAATCTTAAATGCGGAATCAGCGTTCCAAACATTGCCATCGAAATCTTTGTAACCACAATGCATTCCGATATCAACAACAACGCGCGCGGCGCGAAGACCTTGCGCGGAAAGATAACCCATTTCAAAACCAGGATCTTCAAATGCTCCAAGTTCATCCATCAATCGCTCTGCGTAAAGTGCCCAACCTTCGGAGTAGCCAGAAACGAAAACACGATTGCGCTGGAATCGATTTAAGCGATCTGAGTTAACCATCGATGTTGCGATTTGTAAGTGATGTCCAGGAACAGCTTCGTGGTACCAAGTTGAAACAATATGCCACCAACCGAAAGTTTTGCGACCCATAGTTGGAAACCAAGTGGTTCCAGGACGCGAGAGGTCTTCACTTGGTCCCATGTAATAAGCAGCCGAGGCGCTTCCCTCTGGTGCAAGGCGCGCATCGCAATTCCTGATACGCGGATCAATATCAAATTCATTTCCATCGAGGCGCTCGACAGCTATTTCAATGAACTCTTTGAGGCGACGAATGAGTTCGTCCTCGCCTTCAACGATGTAGCGGGGATCTTTTTCGAGGCGGTCTGCGACCTCACGAAGTGTGGTGGCATCTGGGTAAAGTTTCTTCGCAGCGACCCACATCCGGTCGTTGATGCGTTGAAGTTCTTGAACGCCCCATTCATAAGTCTCGCGAATATTGAGATCAGCGCCGGTGAAGTGGCGAGCCCAAAGTTTGTAACGAGTCTCTCCTACGCCATCTTCTGGTTGCGACATTGGTGCATATTTTTCGCGGAGCCACGTAGCGAGTTCAGCACAAGCAGATTCGGCGCTTTTTGCTGCTTGGAGTAATTCTGAATTGTCTTTAGCGGGATTGAATTTTGCAGCAACGGCGGTAAATCCACCTTTTGCGAAAGTGTCGAGTTGGCCCGCGGTTGCAAGGACCTGTCGTTTTTGGTTGACCTTGCCATCTTTTGCTGCTTCTTCAATCGTTAGACGCCAACCATCAAATGCGCTTTTAATACCGCTGAGACGTTTTGTCACGTTAGAAACGAGTTCTGGAGAATCTTTCATCATTTCAAAGATCTGGCGAATCTCAGTAACTGGTGAAGCAATGAGATTGAAGGTGACGTGAGATTCCTTTGTCTCGCTTAATTTCAACTCTGATGACAGGCGCTCGATTGCAACCTCTTTTGCGATACGGTCGAATTCGTTAGCTGGGGTCTCATTTTTGACGGCGTTGAGAGTATTGCGAACAAGGTCTTCGCCTTTCTTTGCACCTGTTGGCGAGAGATCGTCGAGTTTGTCGTCGTAACCAGGGATGCCCATATAAGTAGCGCTGAGGGGCGAGAGTTTAATTCCATCTTCAATAAAGCGATCGAGGATCTTAGAGATTGCTGTTTCTTGCATTTCGCGCTCCTTTTTTATTTATTATCGGGGTCGACGAGTTCGAATTTTCCTTGCGAAATCTGGCCTTGGCGGCGATAAGTATCAATCTTGGCGCGGGTATCTGCGATATCAAGATTGCGCATCGTTAGTTGGCCGATGCGATCTTCGGGACCGAACGCTGCATCTTGAGTTCGCTCCATGGAGAGCCGATCAGGTTGATAAGAGAAACCTTCGCCTTCCGTATTAAGAATTGAATAGTCATCACCACGGCGAAGTCGGAGTGTGACAGTGCCTGTAACAGTGGATGCAATCCAGCGAGTAAGGGAATCGCGCAGCATCAACGATTGTGGATCAAACCAGCGACCTTCATAAAGCAGGCGGCCGAGGCGGCGACCTTCTGCCATGTAATTAGCGATGGTGTCTTCATTATGAATCGCGGTAAGTAATCGTTCGTATGCGATGAAAAGAAGCGCCATGCCTGGGGCTTCATAAATACCACGGGATTTCGCTTCAATGATTCGGTTTTCAATCTGGTCAGACATCCCCAAGCCGTGGCGTCCGCCAATTGCGTTCGCTTCTTTCATAAGCGCCACAGAATCCGAAAAGTTCTTGCCGTTGATTGCGATTGGACGTCCTTGTTTGAAGGTAATCGTGACATCTTCAGTATTGATTGAAACAGAGCTATCCCAGAACTTCACTCCCATAATCGGATCTACTATTTCAATGGAGGAATTCAATTCTTCAAGTTTCTTCGCCTCATGGGTTGCGCCGAGAATGTTTGCATCGGTGGAGTAAGCCTTTTCTTTACTGTCACGATACGGAAGGTTGTGTTTGGCGAGCCACTCGGACATCTCTTTTCGGCCGCCGAGTTCTCGTACAAAATCTTTATCAAGCCATGGCTTATAAATCTTTAGTGATGGATTAGCGAGAAGACCGTAACGGTAGAAACGTTCGATGTCGTTACCTTTATATGTAGAGCCATCGCCCCAAATTTCTACCTTGTCCGAGAGCATTGCGCGAACAAGAAGTGTGCCGGTGACAGCGCGACCGAGTGGCGTGGTGTTGAAGTAAACTCGACCTGCGGTACGAATATGAAATGCACCGCATGCAATTGCCGCCAGACCTTCTTCAACGAGTGAGCTTTTGCAATCTACGAGTCGCGCAATTTCTGCGCCATATTGCTGAGCTCGTCCAGGAATACTTGCGATATCGGTTTCATCGTATTGGCCAAGATCTGCGGTGTAAGTGCATGGTCTGGCGCCTTTTTCTTTCATCCACGCAACAGCAACCGATGTATCGAGCCCTCCGGAAAAAGCGATTCCAACTTTTTCGCCTTGTGGCAGCGCTGCCAAAACTTTTCCTGAAGTAGAGGCTGGAGAAGACATGGGAGAAGCCTAACTGAGTACTTTCTGGCGTTGCGCAGCAATTGCCTCCGCAAGCAGGGCCACGAGATGAGGCCGCAATTGCCATTGACCCACAATTGAGTCCAATTCGTCGAAGTCTTTCTGAGTTGCTGGCCGGCCCGTAAATATCGCTCGGATCATTAGATTCCTCGGCGTATGTTCGCTTGCGATGAACTCGATGACATCGGTTTCGTAGCCAAGTATTCGCAAGACTTGTGCCCGAATCGCATCAGTCAAAATATCCCCTACTCGTTCCCGCAAAATTCCATGTCGAATGACTGCGGTCCACGCTTCAGGAATTTCAAAATCTTTCCGCTTGATTTGGCTTTGAATATCATGATGACAACAAGGCGCAACGAGTATGACTTTTGATTTACTTTCGATAGCCCACGCCAGAGCGTCATCACTTGCGGTATCACAGGCATGCAGAGCAAGAGTTAGATCGACTTCGCGATGTGGAAAAGCAGAAATCTCACGTGCGTGAAACTCCATCTCCTTCTCTATTCCCACACTTTTTGCAATATCTACATTTCTTTTTCTACTTGCTTCTCGAGAATCAACACCGATTGTGTGTGGTTGTGAACCTCTCTTCGACAAGAATTGATGCGCGGCAAATGTAAGGTAAGCGTTTCCACATCCAAGATCCACCATCGAAATTGACTTTGATGACAATTGCGGAAGCTGGTCGATGATCTTTAAGAATTCATTTACTTGGATGAACTTCTCAGACCGCGAAGGCTTGAGTTTGCCTAGATGATCCGAAATTCCCAGCGCCTGAAAAATAAGTTCGCTCGCCTCTAAAAATCGCTCCTTCTTTCGGTCGTGACTGAAGTCGGAAGGGCTGGTTGCTAATGAACTATCTGGGGCGATTTTGCGGATCGAGACCTGGGCTTCTCCTGATTTTGTGATTCGAATATTTAATTCTTCGTCCATCGTTTCAACAAGAAGATTTCCGAAGCCATCATTCATGAGATCTGTAAGAGATAATTCATGAGGTAACAAATTTCGTGTGGTGTCTTGTCGGCCATCATGACCAACAAGTTGAAAATGGATCGCCCCTTTAATCTCAACCGGCCGAACATCAATCCTTAATAGAGGCGGGTTGTAGTTCCGACGTTTTCCCGAGATCACGACTCTTCTAAGTTGATGGGGATTCTTAAGCATTTCCGCTGCGCGCACGAGAGCGTTGTCCAGGCTTTCGATCATGCCAAGCCTTCCTCTCGTAGATATACACGCCCTCGGTTAGTCTACGGCGGTGAGAAGCACGCGACCGATCTTCTGGATTTTTGTGCCGATACTCCTAGCGTTATCTGTCGGCGGTGTCTGGGGAACTGCACATTATGGTCCCATTGGAAAACCTTCACGAGCTGCGATTGAGTGCTCAAACCTTCGTGAATTTGTTCAATCTGAAGAGGTTACTGGAAAAGAAAGTTGGAATGAGTATCGACGCTTAGTTGATCAATTCCTTGCGCTATCACCCACTTCTGATGAAAGAGTTCCAATAATCGAAAAAATGGCTGGAAATGTTATTGATATTTTGGGCCACGATTTAGCTATCTATAAAGAGATGAATAAATTTCCATCCTGTGTTGTGCAAAGTAAAAGAAGTCAGCTCTCTGGATTAATTGAAGAGACTCAATCCGCAATCAATTTCCTCAATGGAAGTACGCCTATTAACGGGACTTATTTCAATCCAGAACTTGGAACGTGGAATACGACATATTACGAAGAATATATAAGCGCGCTCGAATTTTTGAAGTCGGGTAGCGGCGCAAAAGCTTAATCAAGCTTAAGCCCCGCGCGCTCGCAATTTTCTTACCGTAGTTCTATCAATATCTTTCGAACGTTCGTGACGTTTCCGTAGTTGTAATTCAATCGCTTCAGCCGCTTCATCAAAGGCAGAAAGATCGTTAAAGCCGGTGCCCTCACCTCGAAGTAAAGGTCCGGCGCCATGAGAAGTTACAGCCACGCGATGAGAATGTTTTCCAAAACGTGGATTAACCTCATGACGTACATCTATATAAATCCGCTCGATTGGAATGCTAAATCGCTCTAAACGTTCAAGACGACTGATTGCAATTTCTTCAAAGTCTGAGGCCAATGCAGTTCCGTGATTATGAATAACGACTTTCATGCTGGCTCCTCTAGCTCGACAGCAAGGTTGGCCCTAAAAAATTACTCCGACATTGTGACCATCACAATAGGTAAGGTGGCTCGAAAGTCTCGAGAGAAGGTCTAGCCTTTTCTTCATATGAGTTACTTCAATGACTGGAAAACTCTCTTCTCCTCGTGGCGAAGCGATGTAATCGCTGGAATAACAGTCGGAATCGTGGCGCTACCTCTCGCACTCGGGTTTGCCATCACTACGGGCGCTCCTGCAAGTGCGGGACTGAGCACCGCCATCATCGCTGGATTCTTAGCAGCTCTTTTTGGCGGATCTCATTTCCAAGTTTCTGGTCCCACTGGCGCTATGACTGTCGTTCTCGTTCCCATTGTTGCGACATACGGCTTGGGTGCATTGCCAGCCCTAGGTGCGACGGCTGGGCTCATCATCATTGCGCTCGCAATATTTCGTTTTGGTCGGTTCATAGATCAAGTTCCGTTACCTGTCATGGAAGGTTTTACATTAGGGATTGCTTTGATCATCGCACTCCAACAAATTCCTCTGATATTCCAAATTCCAAAAGCGCCCGGAACTCATACGGTCTCAGTCGCTGCAGAAACTTTTCGTGTAGCTCTCAATCAGAACATTCACTGGATCTCTATCTTCCTCGCACTCGGGACGCTGATACTGAAACGATCATGGCCACGAATCAAGAAATTACTAAGAATTACTACACATATACCTGCTAGCGCAGTTGCGGTTCTTGTTCTCTCATCTTTCTCGTACATTCTTGATCTGGATGTGACTCGCATTGGAGAATTACCTCGAACTTTAGAGTTTGACTTTTCATTTTCATGGCCCGAAATACCATTAGCAAAGTTCGTCTATGCAGCATTTGTTATTGCAATGTTGGGCGCGATTGAATCGCTGTTATCCGCCAGAGTTGCAGATGGAATGGCCCATCAAGAGATTGACCATGAGCAACCAAAACATCAACCTAATAAGGAGTTATTTGGACAAGGGCTAGCCACAATTGCCTCAGTCTTTTCGGGAGGATTGCCAGCAACAGGCGCCATTGCTCGCACCAGTGTTAATGTTCACGCTGGAGCACGAACTCGCCTCGCCGCTATGGTTCATGCGATTTTTCTCTTACTTGTGGTGCTTATATTCGCACCAGTCGTTTCAATCATTCCAACTTCAGTGCTTGCTGGAGTTCTACTCGGAACATCGCTACGAATCGCAAATCCCAGGAGTGTGAAGGAAGCGCTTCAAACAACAGGATCTCAGCGTTTGGTTTATGGCGCAACTGCGCTGGCAGTTCTCTTCATTGATCTGATTTGGGGAGTTATTATTGGACTTACTATTGATTTTGTATCAAAACAGATACAACGCCAGCGAAACCAAAACTAATTTTCGTTGCTATAAGGGCAGAACTACAAAGATTGCGGTGAGCGTCACTGCAAGAAGTGCGGATTGGACCAATATAGTGAGTGCGGTTTTACGATCTGCTTTTCGATCTTCAGGACTTTGAACTCGGGAAAGATCTCCCAATTTGCCGAGATTAAAAGTTCCCATCAATCCGTAAGCAAGACAGAACTTCTTACGCGACTGAATAAAACCAACAGAAAAGACCATAAGTGGAGCGAAGAGTCCCCAACGCGAAGCTGTGGGCGCGTTACTTCCAATCAAACCTGCTGCAGTTGAGAACGAAAGAAAAACACCCAATAAGGCAACAAATTGCCGACGACGGATTTCAGCTTTTCCGAGATTGCACGTACCTGGTACGTATGTATACGACATCAGAAGGCCTCTTCCATTTCTTCGTCATCAATCCACGTTGAATCGATTGCTTCTTGTTTTTCAACCCATGAAAGAAAGGTCAGAGCGCCCTTAGCAGCAACAACAAGCAGCGTTACTAGCGCTGCAATTCTGCGAATCGCTTTGATCATGCCCTAAGAGTAGTTCAGTTATGACAATCTTTCCAAAGCAGCCATCGCAGCGTTGTGTCCGGCTATACCACTCACCGCGCCACCGCGATGTGCCCCAGATCCAGCAACAAGAATTCGCTCGTGAGATGTCTCAACTCCCCACTTTCGATGATCGTCTTCGTTTTTCCACGGAAATTGGAGATCGGTATGGAAAATATTTCCACGCGGAAGTCCTATTTCAGACTCCAACTCCTGAGGAGTTTTTACTTCAATACAAGGAGAGCCATGTGAATCAACTGCCAGATATTCCTGGATCGGTCTCTTCAAATAATCATTCAGACCCGCAAGAGTCCGCTTTACCACCTCTCTTTTGACTTCATCATGATTTACGTCGAAGAGAGTAGCTGGAAGATGAAGTGCAAAAAGCGTCAAGGTATGAAAACCATTATTCTGAAGTTCAGGAGAGAGAATTGAATTATCAGTAAGAGTGTGACAGTACATTTCAGATGGTATTTCAGTAGGGATTTTTCCCGCACTCGCCTCTTCAAAGGCGCGCTCGAGTTGAAAATAGCTTTCATTGATATGAAATGTCCCTGCGAAAGCGATTCGTGGATCTACTCCACTTTTCAACTCGGGTAGTTCACGAACAACCATATTTATTTTCAATTGACATCCATCAAGATGTGAAGGCGCCTTTATGCCAGCGATTTTCTCAAGAATTCGCGGCGCGCAATTTGCCAGAGCTAGTTTCCCCTCAAAATCCGTTTTAGATCCAGCGCGATCAGTGGTTCTAACTGTTACACCTGAGGTACTTTCCGTAATCTCAGTAACTTCATGGCTGGCCAAAACATCGACTCCTAGTTCACCACAGCGTCGCTCTAATTCAGCGATAAGAGCTCCCATTCCACCACGGGGAACTTTCCACTCCCCGGTGCCATTGCCAATCAAGTGATAAATAAAGCAGATATTTGCAGCCACACTATTTGCGCTCGTGAAAGTTCCAATCAATCCATCAGTCAACACAACGCCTTTGACCAAATCATCAAAGAAATTATCATGCAACGTTTGTGCGAGTGGATTTTCCACGAGCTCCACCCAGGTTAATGGGTCAACCAACTCTCGAATTTCACTCTCTGTTGGAAGTGGTTTTAGAAGTGTTGGTGCAATGACTTGAGCAAAATCCAAGACTGATCCATAAAAGTTCTGCCACGAGAGTGCGTCTTCATCTCCACCTGTAAGATCGTTGAAGGATTGTGCAGTCTCTTCATCAAAGATTCGATTAACTAGTAAACCCTTATCCCCTTCATCATCGAAATAGGGCGTGTAAGAAGATACTTGACGACTAAGAGTCTGAAAGTTGAGACCAAGATCAGAGATGATTTGATCGGGTAGTAAAGCTACGAGATAGGAGTAGCGCGAAAGTTTTGCATCTATGCCAGAAAAAGCCTTTACACTTGAAGTCGCGCCGCCAATAACTTCGTTTTTCTCAAGAACTACAACTTTCTTCCCTGCTTGAGCAAGGTAGCAAGCTGCTACTAGTCCGTTGTGGCCGCTACCAACAACGATAACGTCATAGGATTTCATCGATTGCCTGGGAAGTTAAACGCTGCGCAATATTCGATCAAATGCTTCTGAGATAATTTCTGGGCTCGTTCCATAATTAAGTCGAGCAAATTGAGTATGTCTCGGGCCGTACATAAAACCACCTTTGAGCGCTACTTTTCCGCGTTCTATCAGAGTCTTCGCAGGATCGTCGCCAAGATTGAGCTCGGTTAGATCCAGCCAAGCTAGGTATCCAAAGTCAGGGATGCGATATTTGATGGCAGGAATCTTTGTGTCAATCAAGTTTCTGATGAGTTGACGATTGTCATTCAGGGTATTGATAACTCCATCGAGCCACGAAATAGAGTCTCGGAAAGCAGCTGTTGCGGCGACGGCGCCAAAGAGAGAAGCACGAAAGGCCACAGAAACGGGCATGGCATTGATTTTCTCTTTAATGCTCGGCGAGCTTGTGACAATGACCGCACATTTCAATCCTGCGAGATTGAAACCTTTACTAGCGCTTGTGACTGTAATTCCAATCTCGCGCGCATCTTCGCTGACAGATAAAAATGGCGTGAAATCTTTCCTATTGAAAACTAAAGGTCCATGTATTTCGTCGCTGATGATGTGTACACGATACTTCTTAGCAAGTCTGGCAAGTTCTGTGAGTGTTTGTTTGTCAAAAATGACGCCGACTGGATTATGTGGATGGCACAAAATATGAACTTTAACTCCGCCTTGATACTCGCGTTCGATGCCTTCAAGATCTAAATTGAATGTTGCATCAGGACCATATTCCCCAGATATTGTGAGCGGGACATCGACTAGCGTCGCACCAACTTCTGCAACCCAACGCCACATATTTTCGTAAACGGGTGAATTAAGCATTACTTTTTCACCAGGAGTAATTAGCGTCCTGATAACTTCAACGGTGCCTACCCCGACGTCAGTCGCAATTCTCATTTGCGATACATCGACTTTCCAATTCCATAACTTCTGAGAAAAATCGCTAAATGCGTCGAACATTTCTGGAAATGGTCCGAGATAACCTGTGTCTGAACGTTCAATCATGTCGATCAAAGCGCTCTTTATTGGATTGGCTATAGGAAAGTCCATCTCAGCAACGGGTAGCGGTAAGACATCTGATGGAAACTCACGCCACTTGGAGCTTTTACGTTTCTTAAGATCATTAAGCGACAACGCACGGACGACTTCGGCCATAAAGCGCAGTATGCCACTAGTGAGAAGCGTTA
>CAZZMU010000016.1:8339-12071 GCA_964655345.1 uncultured Clavibacter sp. | reverse complement strand
CGCCAACAGATGAAGAGCACGGCTTACGGCTCTGTGCTCTGGAGAATCTTTATCGGTGTGGTTGGTGGTCTGATCACGGTTGTTGGCACAATTTTTCTTTTTGCTCCAGGACCGGGAATGTTGGTTCTTCTTGCCGGCCTCGGAATTCTTGCAACAGAATTTGCTTGGGCTTCTCGCGCAATTTTGAAAACGAAGTCGCTTGCTGCTTCAGCAGCTGACAAAGTAGGAATCCCGCTCTGGGCGAAATACTTGATTGCCGCTTTGTGCACGCTGGCTTCATTGATTCTGATTGGGTACCACTTCGCATAATTGATTCGCAAAACTGAATTCGAGGGCGCTTATGCCTTGTGGGATAGCAGATTTGGTAACCTCGTCACATGATGTCGGGTCAAATCTCTGTCACTGTTGATGGAGCACAGAAAAGCGTCCAAACTGACTCGAAACCCACTTTAATCTTCGAAGAAATTTACCCTGATCGAGTAAAGCCTGGCCCTGATGCAATTGTTGTCTGCAAGATAAACGGAGTGCTTCGAGATCTGTGGAGTGATCTCAAGGATGGCGATGTTATTGAATCCATCGGTATCAATTCAGAAGAAGGTTTGATGGTCCTGCGCCATTCGACAGCTCACGTACTTGCTCAAGCCGTACAAGGCACATTTCCGCAGACCAGATTGGGAATCGGTCCACCAATCAAAGATGGTTTTTATTATGACTTTGACCCACAGCGGCCGTTCACTCCGGATGATTTAACAACGCTAGAAAGCGCGATGAAGAAAATCATCAAGGACGGACAAAGATTTAAACGACGCCCCGTTACCGATAGCGAAGCACTTCGAGAACTTGCGAATGAGCCCTATAAATGTGAACTCGTGTCGCTGAAATCAAGTGACGCGGCTGAAGGTGCGAGCGTTGAAGTTGGAGCCGGCGAATTAACGATCTACGACAATCTGGGACGAGATGGAAAAGCTGTGTGGGGTGATCTTTGTCGCGGACCACATCTACCTTCAACGAAATACATACCGGCCTACAAGTTAATGCGAAGCGCTGGTGCATATTGGCGCGGTTCAGAGAAAAACCCGATGCTGCAGCGCATCTATGGAACTGCATGGCCTTCCCAAGAATCGCTCGACGGATACTTACATCTTCTCGCTGAAGCCGAGAAAAGAGATCATCGCCGACTCGGCGCGGAACTCGATTTGTTTTCATTCCCGGAAGAGATTGGCTCCGGCCTTGCCGTCTTTCATCCTAAAGGTGGAGTTATTCGACGCGCGATGGAGGATTATTCGCGCAAGCGTCACGAAGAAGAGGACTATCAATTTGTTTATTCACCGCATCTAACAAAAGCCGCGCTCTTTGAAACATCGGGACATCTGCAATGGTATGCAGAAGGTATGTACCCACCGATGGTTATGGACGAAGAACATCACACCGATGGAACATTGAAAAAACCTGGCCAGAAGTACTACATGAAGCCGATGAATTGCCCTTTCCACAATCTTATTTATCAGTCATCGTCAAAATCGTATCGAGATCTTCCGCTGAGACTGTTTGAGTTTGGAACTGTTTATCGTTACGAGAAGTCCGGTGTGGTTCATGGAATTACACGCGCTCGTGGATTTACCCAAGATGATGCCCACATCTATTGCACCAAAGATCAGATGGCCGGAGAACTCGATAGTTTGCTTACCTTTGTACTGAATTTGTTGCGAGATTACGGATTGAATGATTTCTATCTTGAACTTTCAACGAGAAATCCAGAAAAGTCGGTTGGTTCTGACTCTGACTGGGAAGCAGCCACCGAAGCATTGCGTCAAGCTGCGGAAAAACAGAAGTTGGAACTCGTTCTTGATCCTGGCGGCGCAGCTTTCTATGGTCCAAAGATTTCGGTTCAGGCAAAAGATGCAATTGGTCGCACCTGGCAGATGTCGACCATCCAAGTTGATTTCCAGCTGCCACAACGGTTCGATCTTGGTTATACGGCAGCAGATGGCTCTCGCCAACAGCCCGTCATGATCCATCGTGCGCTCTTTGGTTCGATTGAAAGATTCTTCGGAGTTCTCACAGAACATTACGCTGGCGCATTTCCACCGTGGTTAGCGCCGATTCAAGTTCGCGCTATACCTGTGGCTGAAGCATTTAATGATTATCTTGCGGACATCGTAAAAGAGATGAAGCGTGCCGGAATTCGCGCTGATATCGACGCTTCAGATGATCGAATGCAGAAGAAGATTCGAAATGCTCAAACCGAAAAGATTCCATTTATGCTCATTGCAGGTGAGGATGATCAGAAGGCATCTGCAGTTTCCTTTAGATACCGAAACGGCGAACAAAAAAATGGAGTTCCCATCAAGGACGCAATCCAGGAAATTCTTACTGCGGTCGCGAAACGTAGCCAGGTTTAAAAGTCATGAGTGACAATTCTTTTGGGGGAGTTGGAATTCCTGATCGCTGGGAGAGACTTTGGGCACCACATCGAATGGCGTATCTATCTGGAGAAAACCGACCAAAAGACGATAACGATGTTCCTTGCCCTTTCTGCACCATTCCCTCCAAGAGTGATGAAGAGGCTCTGATTGTTGCGCGAGGTAAAGAGGTATATGCCGTTCTGAATCTCTATCCCTATAACGCTGGCCACATGTTGATCTGCGCTAATCGACATGTAGCAGACCTGACAGAACTGACGGAAAGTGAACGCAATGAAATGCAAGCGTTCACGGCGCGAGCTATGTCAGTTTTAAGGAAAGTTTCTAATTGCGGTGGCTTTAATATCGGACTGAACCAGGGCGCACTATCTGGTGCCGGCGTTGCAGACCATATTCACCAACATGTTGTACCCCGTTGGTTTGGCGATGCGAATTTTATGCCAATAATCGGTCAGACTAAAGTTTTACCGAAATTACTGAGCCAGACCAGAGAAGAAATTGCTAGCGCTTGGTGAGAACTCGGGCGAAATTCTGAATTTCTCGTAGCCCAATCTTTTTCGCACGAATATAAGGTAAAGCCGGGACGACAATCCCTTGTTGGTATGCAGACTCATCCATCTCTGAAAGTGCCAACATCAACTCCTCACGAAAATCAGTGACCAGATTTAGTAATTCATCATCAGCTTTGTAATTAATCTCTTCGGTACCTGAATAATCGTGCACGAGTCCATCAGCGATTGATATCAACCCACTTGGTTCGCCTACTTCATCGTGGAGAACGAGATAGGGAGTAACAACATTCTCCAAGACTCGATTAATAATCAACACAATGTCATCGAAATCAATCTCAGACAATTCCAATCCGTTGACAAGAATCATGCGAGGTATCTGTCGATCTGATACGCGATTCCACAGTTCAATCATGGCGCCAGAGACGCCAGTTTTAGCATTGATGACAAGTATGAATGCGTCGCAGGCGTTGAAATCTATTTCGGCGAATGCGGAATTCTCTTCGACGAAAACTTCTGCCTGTGCGAGCTCAAGATCATCGAGCAGCTCTCGTGGCTGAGAACTCGAATGTCCAGCAAGAATCCAGCGCGGAGGGTTGGGTTCAATCACGGTGAAAGCCTACGATGTGCCCAATGATTGCTAGTCGATTGAAGGCGCCAGTCACTGCGGTGATTACACCAACGTGCCGATTTCTTTTGAAATGTGGGCTGACACCTAATGCGCTGACGACATTAGGTGCGTTCGGAAGTGTCGCCGCATCCCTTTACTTTTTTTCGAGAGGTGATTTTTTCGTCGGAAC